>NZ_JAERJS010000050.1:0-14335 GCF_018257525.1 Tatumella sp. JGM130
TGTTTTGGCGAATACAAAACTAACCACTTTTACCGCCGTTTTCTATTAATTCACGCTAAGGTGCGATGAACCAAAAATATGGGGATCAATGGACCCAGCCACAACACTGGGTGGGTAACGGCGCTTATACCCTTCAGGACCATATTGTTAACGAACGTATTGTGGTTGTGCGGAACCCGGAATACTGGGATAACGCAGCAACGGTAATTAATAAAGTGACGTTCCTGCCGATCGATTCAGAGGTCAATGACGTTAACCGTTTTTACTCTGCCGATGGCAGTGATATGACGTTTAACAACCTGCCTATCGAACTGTTCCGCAAGCTAAAAAAAGATAACCCGCAGGATCTGCATGTTGATCCCTATCTCTGCACCTATTTCTACGAGCTGAATAATAAAAAAGCGCCGTTTAATGATGCCCGTGTCCGTACCGCCATAAAACTGGGGCTGGATCGTGACATTATCGTGAATAAAGTACTGGCCCAGGGGCAGACCCCGGCTTACAGCCTGACCGACCCGGCGACTCAGGGTATCGATGTCATCCAGCCAGCCTGGTATAAAGAAACGCAGGCGCAGCGCAACGACGCCGCAAAAAAACTGCTGCAGGAAGCCGGTTATGGCCCGGGGCATCCCCTGACCTTTACCCTGCTGTATAACACCTCGGATCTGCATAAAAAACTGGCGATTGCCGCCGCCTCCCTTTGGAAAAAAAATCTGGGTGTGAACGTGGTACTGGAAAACCAGGAATGGAAAACCTATCTCGACTCCCGTCATCAGGGGACCTACCAGATGGCCCGTGCCGGCTGGTGCGGCGACTATAACGAACCCAGTGCTTTCCTGAACACGATGCAAACCGGCGACAGCAACAACACCGCGTTCTACTCTGATGCTGCTTTTGATCAGGCACTGAAAAATGCCGCCAATGCAACAGACAGTCATCAGCGTGCCGGAGATTACCAGCAGGCAGAGCAGATTCTGGACAAAGATTCGGGGATTGTACCGGTCTTTTATTACGCCAACACCCGGCTGGTGAAACCTTACATTGGCGGCTACACCGGTAAAGATCCTCTCGATCATATCTACGATAAAAACCTGTATATCATCAAACATTAATTTATCGGCCCCGGCCTGTGCCTGTGCACTGGCCGGTTTTCCCGACAACAGCGGTGAGCAATTAAGGTAACGCAATGTTGAAATTCATTTTACGGCGTATAGCTGAGGCTATCCCGACCCTGTTAATACTGATTACCATCTCCTTTTTTATGATGCGACTGGCGCCCGGCAGTCCGTTTACCGGTGAACGGAACCTGCCCCCGCAAGTGATGGCGAATATCGAGGCCCGTTATCATCTGAATGACCCTATCGGTAAACAGTATCTCGATTATCTGATCCAACTGGCCCACGGTAACTTCGGCCCTTCCTTTAAATACCAGGATTTCAGCGTCAATTATCTGATCGGCCAGGCTTTCCCTGTTTCTGCCTCACTGGGGCTGGCCGCGTTCTGCTTCGCACTGATCTTCGGTATCGCGACCGGAATTATTGCCGCACTGCGGCAGAACAGTTTCATTGACTACGCAGTGATGGGGCTGGCCATGACCGGGGTGGTTATCCCGTCCTTTGTGGTCGCTCCTTTACTGGTACTGATTTTTGCGATTTCCCTGAAGTGGTTACCGGGCGGTGGCTGGAACGGGGGTCAGTGGCAGTATGTGTTACTGCCGATGATTGCCCTGGCACTGGCATATATCTCGAGTATTGCCCGTATTATGCGCAGTTCCATGATTGAAGTTATGCATTCAGATTACATCCGCACTGCGCGGGCTAAAGGGATGCCCCTTAGCCGGATCGTTTTTCGCCATGCCCTGCGCCCGGCAATGTTACCGGTTGTCTCCTATATGGGGCCTGCCTTTGTCGGCATTATCACCGGCTCCATGGTTATCGAATCCATCTTTGGTTTACCGGGCATCGGTCAGTTGTTCGTCAATGGTGCACTGAACCGGGATTACTCACTGGTGCTGAGCCTGACAATTCTGGTGGGAGTATTAACCATCGTATTTAACGCTATCGTCGATATTTTATATGCAGTCATCGACCCGAAAATTCGTTACTGATGGCGGGACTCTATAATGATTTTATTTAAAAAGAATAAGCAATTCAGTGAAAACATTACCGGCGATAACGTGATTGCCGGCCGCAGCCTGTGGCAGGATGCGGGGCGACGCTTTCTCCATAACCGTGCAGCATTAATCAGTCTGTTACTGTTATCAGTGATCATTCTGTTTGTGATCTTCGCCCCGATGCTGTCTCCGTTTGCCTATGATGATACGGACTGGAATATGATGTCTGCGGCACCGGATCTGGCATCGGGCCACTGGTTCGGCACCGACTCCTCAGGACGTGACCTGCTGGTACGTGTCGCCATCGGCGGACGTATCTCTCTGATGGTCGGGATAGCATCAGCAGCGATTGCCGTCGTCGTCGGTACCCTCTACGGTTCAGTTGCCGGGTATGTCGGCGGTAAAACCGATACTTTTATGATGCGTCTGCTGGAAATCCTGAACTCTTTTCCGTTTATGTTCTTCGTGATCCTGCTGGTCACTTTCTTCGGCCGCAATATTTTGCTGATCTTCGTCGCTATCGGCATGGTGTCCTGGCTGGATATGGCGCGTATTGTTCGTGGTCAGACCCTGGCCCTGAAAGGCAAAGAGTTTATCGAAGCCGCGCGGGTCGCAGGGGTATCCACCGGCGGTATAGTCACCCGCCATATCATCCCCAATGTGCTGGGTGTGGTGGTGGTCTATGCCTCACTGCTGGTCCCGGGGATGATCCTGTTTGAATCGTTTCTCAGCTTCCTCGGGCTGGGTACCCAGGAGCCGTTAAGCAGCTGGGGAGCGCTGTTAAGTGACGGTGCAAACTCGATGGAAGTCTCTCCGTGGTTACTGATGTTTCCTGCCAGTTTTCTGGTTATCACACTGTTTTGTTTTAACTTTATCGGCGATGGCTTACGGGATGCCCTCGACCCGAAAGATCGCTAAGGAGCCAGGGAATGACAATTGAACACCTAAGCACTGCCGGTAATGCCATCCCCGCCTTGCTGACCGTTAATGATCTGCGGGTCACTTTTACCACCCATGACGGTGAGGTGACGGCAGTGAACAACCTTAACTTTGCGCTGAATGAGGGCGAAACCTTAGGCATTGTCGGAGAGTCTGGTTCAGGAAAATCCCAGACCGCATTCGCTTTAATGGGATTGCTGGCACGTAATGGTAAAGTCAGCGGATCCGCCTTATTTAACGGTCAGCAGTTAGTGAATATGCCGGAAAAACAGCTGAATAAACTGCGAGCCGGACAGATTGGGATGATATTCCAGGACCCGATGACCTCACTGAACCCTTATATGAAAGCCGGTGACCAGCTGACTGAGGTGCTGCGGCTGCATAAAGGTATGAGCCGTCATGATGCCTTTGAGGCCTGTGTCAGAATGCTGGATGCCGTAAAAATTCCGGCGGCCCGTCAGCGGATGAAAATGTACCCTCACGAATTTTCCGGGGGCATGCGTCAGCGGGTGATGATTGCGATGGCACTGTTATGTCAGCCACGTTTACTGATTGCTGATGAGCCGACCACCGCGCTTGATGTTACGGTTCAGGCACAGATCATGACTCTGCTCAACGAGCTGAAACGCGAATTTTCTGCCTCTATTATCCTGATTACCCACGACCTCGGAGTCGTGGCCGGCGGCTGCGATAAAGTACTGGTTATGTACGGCGGGCGGACGATGGAATATGCCAGCACCGATGCCCTGTTTGCCGAACCACAACACCCTTATACCCGCGGTCTGTTACAGGCCGTTCCGCGTCTTGACCGGGATGACGGAGAGCTGCGTACCATTCCCGGTAACCCGCCGAATCTGCTTAATTTACCTGGCGGATGCCCCTTCCGGCCACGCTGCCAGTATGCGATTGCTCAGTGTGACACCTCACCGCAGCCCCTGTCCGGTGCCGGGGGAAGGATCCGCGCCTGCCACAGAACGCCGGAGGAATTACAATGATCACAGAACATCAGCCACAGAGACCGGTGTTGCTTGAAGTTAACCATCTGAAAGTCTGGTTTGATATTAAACAGCAAAAACAGTGGTTCTGGCAGCCACCTCAGCACCTGAAAGCCGTCGACGGGGTCAGTTTCCGTCTGCATCAGGGGGAAACCCTCGGAGTCGTCGGAGAGTCCGGTTGCGGTAAGTCTACCCTGGCGCGGGCTATTATCGGGCTGGTTAAAGCCACCGAAGGCAGTATCTGCTGGATGGGTAAAGAGCTTGCCGGAAAAGGGGCTGCTGACTGGCAGGCTGCCCGTAATGATATTCAGATGATCTTTCAGGATCCCCTCGCCTCCCTTGATCCGCGGATGACCGTTGGCGATATTATTGCTGAGCCCCTGCGTAGTCAGCGACCGCGTCCCTCCCGTGCCGAAATCAGACAGCGTGTTCAGGCCATGATGGAAAAAGTCGGTCTGCTGCCGAATATGATCAACCGTTATCCCCACGAATTTTCCGGCGGACAGTGCCAGAGGATCGGCATCGCCAGGGCACTGATCCTGGAACCGAAACTGGTGATTTGTGATGAACCAGTGTCGGCGCTGGATGTTTCTGTCCAGGCGCAGGTGGTGAACCTGTTACGTAAGTTACAGCGTGAAATGGGTCTGGCTCTGATCTTTATTGCCCATGACCTGGCGGTGGTAAAACATATTTCCGATAAGGTGATGGTAATGTATCTGGGCCATGCGGTAGAAACCGGCGAATATCAGCAGCTGTACCGCGTCCCGGCGCACCCTTATACCCGCGCACTGATGACCGCAGTCCCGTTGCCGGACCCGGCACTGGAGCGTAATAAAACCATTCAGTTACTGGAGGGTGAACTGCCCTCACCGATTCATCCGCCCGCCGGCTGTGTCTTCTCGACCCGCTGCCCGCTGGCTGATGATCATTGCCGGGCAAACCGTCCGGATATCCGCGGACCAGAAACACATACGGTAGCCTGCCTGAAGGCCGAAATTCTCTGATATCAGGCCAGCCAAACGCCGGGTTCCCCGGCGTTTGCTTACCATCCCTCCACCCTCAGCAAACGGTTATCCGGCCGGCCCGCCCTGTTCCGGCGACGACTGTGCCGTGAAGGCAATCCATTCTTCACGGGTAATTTCCCACAGTTCAGACGCCAGTTCTCCGGCCAGATAATGTTCCGTGCCGGTAGCGATCAGCCGCATACCGCTGTTCAGGGAGAGCTGCCTTGATGCCCTGTTCAGACTGGCTTTCGGGGCCCTGAGCACCTCCTGTCCAAGGGTAAAGAACCAGAAATCCGTCACTGCCTGACAAGCCTCTGTCATATATCCCTGCCGTTGCCAGCCGGGATCCAGCCAGAAGCCACGGTTATTATCCGGGGTCAGCGAAAGGCTGATCACCCCAATCAGCACCTGCGGATCCTCTTTGCGCCGGATCGACCAGAACCAGCCATGGCCACGTGCCATTTCAGGCAACGCGACAGTATTCACAAAATCTGCCGCCCCGTTCTGCGGGTATGGCCAGGGAAACCGTGCCGCCAGATAGCGGACAATCTCCCATTGGGGGAAAACCGACTGGATCTGTACGGCATCAGCGGCCTGCAGCGGACGCAGATACAGACGCGATGTTTCTAACGCCGGCGTTGTCATTCGAAGTCCTTCTGAGAAAAAATCATGTCACAACATGCGGATATACTGAAACATCCGCGTCTCCGTATAACCGGCACCAGGTCTGCCCTCTGAGCGCAAGGACCGGCACCGGTCAGCACACTTACTGCTTAAGATATAAATCTTTGGTGTAATAAAAACCGAGTAATGAAGGCGCAAATCCCCCGACCCGGCGGTTAACCATATAATCCTGAGCACCATAAAAAACGGGGATCGCCGGCGCGTCATTGGCGGCAATCTCCATCGCTTTCTGGTAATCGGTAGCGGTCTCTGCCGGGGTTTGCGCCAGCTGTGCGGCAGCAATTTCATGATCAAAAGCTTTGTTACTGTAATTACCGGTGTTATTGCTGTCACCGCTACGGAAGGTATTCAGAAACGTGGAGTACTCATTGTAATCCGCCCCCCAGGTATAGCGTACCAGCTGGAACTGTCCCTGATGCATGGTATCCAGCATCGATTTCCATTCCTGGTTTTGTAGCGTCACACTGACCCCGAGGGCGCTTTTCCACATAGAGGCAGCGGCAATGGCAATACGCTGATTATCTGCATTGTTATTATACAGCACAGAGAAACGGAGCGGACGGGAGGCACTATATCCGGCTTCTTTCAGTAACTCACGGGCTTTGGCAATTCTCTGGCCCGGGGTCCAGCCTGCCCATGCCGGGGGGGTGATACTGACCCCGCCCATAGACAACGGTGCCACCGTCCAGGCCGCTTTCTGCCCCATTCCCAGCACTTTTTCACTGATAATATCTTTATTCAGGGCCAGGTTAAGGGCCTGTCTGACCCTGGCATCATTAAACGGTGCCCGGCCACTGTTAATATCAAAATAGAACACGCTCAGTTCCGGTGCAGCAAACACCTCTTGCGGTTTTTCTTTTTTCATCCGGCTGAAATCAATCGCCGGGATTGTCGAGGTAATATTGATCTCACCGGCCAGATAACGGTTCAGTTCTGCGCTGCTGTCACTGACCGGCAAAAACGTCACCTGATTAATGACAGTATGTGCATTATCCCAGTAACGCGGGTTACGCTTCAGGGTCACCTTTTCATTAACCACCCAGTCCGTGAGCTGATAGGCACTGCTGCTGACCATATGGCCGGGCTGCGTCCAGGTATCACCGTATTTTTCCACGTCTTTTTCACTGACAGGGAAGAGTGACGGATGAGCAACAAATTGCAGGAAATAAGATACCGGCTGATCGAGGACCACTTTAAGGGTTGAACTGTCGGGGGCAGACACTCCCAGTTGGTCAGGCGGCATTTTTCCGTCAATGACGGCCTGCGCATTAAGGATATGGGCATTCGCAGTGAACGAGGCATAGGGAGATGCGGTCTGAGGTGCCGACAACCGGCGCCAGCTGTAGACAAAATCCTGTGCACTAATCGGCGAACCATCAGACCAGCGGGCCCCGGGCCGGATATGAAAAATCCAGGTTTTATGATCACTGGTATGCCATGAGTCGGCCAGTGCCGGAGTGACGATCCCCTTATCATCCACTCTGACCAGCCCTTCAAACAAGTCATTGATGATAGCCATCGAACTGTTATCTTCCACTTTGTCCGGGTCGAGGGTTGCAGGCTCGGCACCATTACCGCGCACCAGGTTCTGGGTGGTCGCCAGCGATGTCCCGGCGGGCACAGTCGCCGCCATCACCAATGGTGAAACGCAGAGTCCGGCAAGTACCATCGACAGCCGGATTTTATTAAGATATGAATATTGTCCTTGCATAAATATACCCTTACTTATTTATTAATAATTATGAGGTTATGAATATCACACTGCCCCGGATTATTAAAATATAAGAGTATTTACAGATAATTCGTCAGAGGAAAATCCTCTGACTGCAGATTTACCGGCGACATGCGAAGCACAGTCGCGGTGAAATGACGGGTGTATCGCAGGCAGATCCCGGTTCTTAACCCGACTGCCGGTGACCCGGCAGACAGACCAGAGACAGACTAGCCGAGTTTACGCCAGTAACCGTGCAGCAGGACATCCTGCAATAGCTCATTAACCACCACACTGACATGTTCATTTTGATGAAAACCATCAGCGATACACCGGGTTTCATCACCCTCTCTGAGGATCAGTAACTGACTCTGGGGATAAACTTCATGTACCCGGACACGCAGTTCTGAAGTAAAGGCTTCATATTGTTGTCCGGACAGCGTTGCAATATCCGTCCCGGCAATACTGATTTTAATCTCCATACACACTTCCTCCGCTCTGAGGCCGTTAACCTGAGGGCACTTATCAGCTATTCAGACAATATAACGGCCAGGACATAAACTGGTCAGTACGGCCCGGCACCCTGTATACAGACAGGCCGACGTTACTGAGTATAGGTGTATATCTGGCTGATTTGAAAGGTGACTGGCGACAGATAATGTTATTGATTATGACGCAGCCCGCCGCGGGCGTAAAAAAATCACTCAGACCATCGTCTCTGGCTGATTAGTCTATAGTTAAGCGTAAACCGGAGAAGTCTGATTATGTCTGAAAGGAGTGATGCATGTTAAATATCGACCGTAAACAGTTGCTGAGTCTGAATGAGGATGTTGTTAAAAAACAGCGGGTATTATTGCTGATCACCGGCTGCCTGTTACTGGCCGGGGGGATTTTCTGTCTGGTCAATCCTTTTGCTTCCGGGGTCGCCTTAAGCACCCTTGCCGGCGTGATGTTTCTGCTCAGTGGCGTCGGCCTGATTATCGGGATGATCGCCAACCGCAGCCATAATTTCGGGCCAATGCTCGGCGGGATCCTGCTGGGGGTTGCCTATCTGATTATGGGATATGTTTTTATCCGCAGTCCGGTGGCAGGCATTATGGCCATGTCTGTTATCCTGGCAGTACTGTTCGCGGTTGGCGGGATTATTCGTCTGTCTGCCGGGTTCCGTCTGCGGGGTCATAACGCTGGCTGGCTGCAAATTATTGTCGGTATTCTCGATATTATTATTGCCGTGATCCTGCTGACCGCCGGCCCGCAAATGTCCTTTATGCTGGTCACCGTCGTTGTCGGCCTGGAAATGCTGTTCAGCTCTTTTGCCCTGTTTCAGATTGCGGCACTATTCCGCACAGAAAAATAACGCGCCAGCGCTCAGAAATAAATCAGGGGCGATTGCCCCTGATTTCATCATAGAAAAAATACAATATCAGTACCTGACAGTTGGCTGTCAGTGACAATGCCAGAGAAATATTTTTCGACAGTAAGGTTAACGCACAGATAATAAAATTAAGATAAGGCCAGGGCCTATACCGATAACAATCGGTAAAACACCATCCTTATTTTAATTATACTTTAATTTTAACATAGCGAATTTTCTTTTTTTATTTATATATTTCACTGATGAATCTGAAATTATTTCATCATCAGCGATAATATTTACGTCATTATTAAGCGCTATTTTGTTGACCCTCGGGTTCGAGCCATCATAACATGTTAATTTAAAAGAATTATCTTCACCACTGACATTACAACCGTCATCTGCAACTATTCCGGAGAAATAAACAACGCCTCCGCTTCCTGCAATGGTCACTCTTGAAATTAAACAAAACAAAAAAGAAAGAATGATAAGGAATAACTTTAAAATATTTATAACAAACTCCATTAATCAATAACAAGTGGCTAACTGCCAATTTCATAGCAATAAATAGATTCACAGGGATATATCTGACTTAATCGATAACAAGCCGGGTCTATACTCTGAGGCTGAAATTTTAAGTGGGGGCATAGTACAGGAATTCAAATATAAAAAATGAATATTTTTTATACTTTATTATTCCTGGTCATAGACTTTGCTTTTTTTTGTATTTCCGGAAAAGAAAAACCGCATGAAAGAAAAGTTGACGACTCGTTAAAGTCAGGGAAGTGAATGATACCGGTTCCATTGATTCCATCGCGAACAATAGCAGCAGAACTGTACTTTGTATATAGCAGGCAAGAGATCAATAGCATTGATGGATGACTTTCATCCGGTAAGACTACCGGAATGTTAACATTGTGTATCACAAAGCAGACATAGCCAGCAGGAGTCTTCGGCCGTCCGCCTGAAAGCAAAAAACAGCAGACAACGAACAGATAAAGCTCCCCTGTTCAGGTCAGGGGAGCGCTTGTCATCCTAAGAAATATCATGCTGTATAACGTCTGTCTGCCCCTCATCATCAATAGATTTCAATATAATATTATTTTTCCCCGGGGGGCAACTACCTGCAGCAGGGTATAAATCAAAAGTTTGTCTGGAAAAGGGAGACAGCATCAAATCCAGCTTTGATTTAGCAATAAAGCATTTATTATTAATTAAAAGACTGACTTTACTGTAAGAAATATAATATCCGCTATTATTGCTGCATGACAGTAAACTCCGGTTATCAGCATTTATGTGACAGGATACCGACTGTCTCGCCTTCTCTGCCCCCTGCATCAAAGACTCAGGCCGATAGATCAGTTTAATCTGCATCTTCATTGACATTAACAGGGACTCTTCTGGTGTATAGCTTTTTCTTATTGCAGGAACTTCATAAGCATTAATCCAGTAAAGGCTCTCACGGTCTGTCGGTAGTTTCCTGCCATCATAAATGACTCTGAGCGATTTTATTTCACCGGGTTGCAGGGTGAATATTGGCGGAATAATAATGAACGGTGCTTCCGGGTCCTGTTTGAAATTATTTACATCACCATTATCAATCCACATTTGCAGGAATGACGGGTAATGGTTAACATTCATTACAGTAATTTCCCGGGTTGTATCTCCGCCAGGAAATATCAGCCTGGTTTTATTAATTAACAGTCCGGCCTGGGCCTGCAGGCATACAAAAAACATCCCCAGAAAAAGTATTTTTTTCATTACTGCACCCTTACCCAGACATAGGCTTTAGCACTGACTTTTCCCGCGGTTACCGTCTGTCCGGGAATTTTTTCTAATGTTGCAGTGAGAACCGTATTATAGCTTGTATATCCTGAGGCAGCGCTGCCTGACGATGTTGCTCCGTCAAGAACAGAATACCAGCCGACGGCATTACCTGACGGACAGGCTGTTGATGTACAAGCCCCCCAGCCAAGGAAATTCATTGCAGTGCCACTGGTGGTATTACTTAAAGCAATACCGACTCCTGTCGCGATAGAAGAGTCTGTGCCATAACCATCAGACAACAGATAACTCACTCCGCCTGATGAATTTACCAGACCAAGATTTTGAGCTGTAACAAAACTATCGTAAGGAACCTGTAAACCAAGTGCGGTGCTGCCTGACGATATTCCGGAGACGGCACTGTTATCACATTCAACAGAGACAGTAAAATCAGCCTGTGAGGTTCCGCCATTCTCCAGCGACTGGCTGCTGATGGTAGGTATTAAAACTAACGGTGTAACATTACGTACCGCACAGGTTGCCGTATGCGTCAGTGTTGATATAGGCCCTGTCCCCATTCCCATTGCTATCCAGCGGCCGGTTCCCCAGGTACTGTAGTTCTGAGACAGGGATGAATCAGACCCTATCGCATCCGTAGCAATCCCCGGCCCTTTAAACGTCACATAACCATTCGGTTGAGTACAGGAATAACTTGGTGAACCAGTATTACTAGCCATCCCACTATAAATATTACTCGAAGAATAGGCTCCGCAATAGTGAGAGTTCCCCGCTCCGGGTGTAGTGCTGATACGAATTAAATCAGCACGAATCGGACTAAAATCTTTTACCCTGATTTCTATTTTACTACCAACCGTTTCATAACTGGTAATCGGTGTCTGTTGCCAGTACCGGGAATACACTAAACCAGAATTAACATCGGTAAGTTTAATCCCGACGTAAGGAAAATAAGTTGCAAAATAGCCCGGATTACCATCAGCCTCCCCAAGATCATAATATCCTCCAACGCGGTCATCACCATTCGTTGCAAAAACTTCATAGATACTTCCGGCGTCAGCAGCATCACATTCATAGAGAATCAAATCACCAGCACCACTGGAACTGTATCTGGCTGCCGTAGTAATACTAAATACATTACTCCCCAGCGGAGTTCCCACCGGTTGTAAGTACGCGCTGGTTATATTAACATTCCCCAAACCAATACCAACACCACAGGCATCACAGCCGGCATCAATTGTCGATTTTCGGGTACAGGTTGCATTTGCTGTAACCAGATAAAAAGATGTCACTAACAAAATAAAAAAACACATGCCAATATTTTTTTTATTCATCAGTCGCACTCTCCGATTACTTTAATTAATACATCATCCTTATCATCATCCGGAATATGGTAATGCAGATTACATGACTCATCTTTCCCCCAGCGTATAGATAACACATCAGAGAGTTTATTATTCCTGACCCAGGCCATATTCCCCTGACCAACGGTACCAATAGGAACTCCGGTGTGATTATAAATACTGGCCCCCATAGGTATATTTTTCTTCGTTTGTAAAGTCATCAACATAGGATATCCATGAATAACGTCAAATTTAATCCGGACCATTGCACCAGCATAAGGAGCTATCCTCTGACTCCCTGAAACAATTTCCGTATGACTGTTAATTTCAGATGAATCTAAAGAAACAGTATTATACTGATAAGGTGCAATAGAAGGAGTAAGTGCAAAACCAAATCTGTCTATTGTTGCATCAGAAACCCCCAGTACTTTCGCACCTCTGGCACCTTTGGCCTCAATTAATGCAAAAGTTTCCCCAAGATAAGGTCCGGCAGTAATACCGTCCCGGTGGATAACAACAGCCCCCTGCATACTTGCAGAACCCTGATCGTAACTTTTCCCGTGTGATAAGGTACCCTGGACTGACCCCATCGGAGTGGCAGTTTGCCCTGTAATACCGACAGAACTGGTTCTGGTGTTATCACGTGAATATGTGATCCCGTAACTTACCGGACGACTGGTATCGAGTGTACCGGATAATGTGGACTGAAGTGAGGAGCCTGCATTTTTATCCTGAGTCAGAGTGGTACTTAAATTACTTTGTCTTCCGGTGCCAAAAGGAATTGATAAGGAAAATGAGCTTAATGTCTGCTGATCATGCGTATAATAACTGTCATTATACATATCATTATAGTTATTATTAGCATCTCCCCAGGAAACCACACTATACCGGGTCCGTGAAACAGAAACATTAAAAGTGACACCGTTTGAAAAAACTTTATTATAACCAAGCTGGTACTGCCGGTCATTACTTCGGCCATCACGGTAGGATTGTATCGACCCGGAGAGCCATAGATTACCGGCTTCTCCGATATCCTGAGTTAATGAAGCCTCGAACCTGGATTCCTGGTTCAGCGTCGAAGAAACAAAATTACTGGCACCATCATTCCATTCATTTTTCAGGCCAAAGTAGTCAGATAAATCCCGGTAATTTGTTGTGGAATAGCGGTAACTGGCTATCGCCAGCGTGGTATCGGTAGTGTTTACCCGTTTACTGTAATTAGCATGCAGCATCCAGCCTGACTGGCTTCCCGTTGGCAGATTTGCCCGGGAAAAAGTAGAATCCAGCCCAAAAGCGCCATACGGGCTGGCATAAACCAGACCGGCAACACCGGCGATATATCCCTTTGCCAGACGGCTTCCTGCATTGGCAGTAATACTGTTACTCAGTCCATACTGGGTTGTTACTTCACTAAAAATATCATTCCCGCCAATATATCGTGGCCGGCCAAGCGTCGCCGAATATTTGAAAACTCCGGGACGAATTGATTCAGGTAATGAAGAATAAGGGACAACAAACGTATTCACAGAACCATTAGCTTCAGTTACTGTTACAGTTAAATCACCAGAATAAGAGAGCGGATTGATATCCCTGATAACAAAAGGTCCCGGAGGGACTGTTTTCTCATAAACTAACGAATTTCCTTGTCTGACAGTCACTTTAGCATTGCTGTTCGCTACCCCATTAATCACTGGTGCGTAGCCTCTCTGGGACTGAGGAAGCATTCTGTCGTCAGATTTTAAGACCACCCCGCGAAATGCAATACCCGAAAATAAGCTCCCGGAGCTATAACTGTCACCTATAGTGACATTGCTGCGCAACCCAAGAACTGGTCGTTGTACATACGCCCGGTTAGTCGACCAGAGACTGATACCGGGGTCACTCCTTGTCCATGACCCCTGGTACCTGAACTGCCATTCCCCGATATTCATGGCATTATTCAATCCTAACCAGGTTGATTTATATTCTGCTGAATAGGGCCTTTTAAATCTGGAGTAATACTGATTTATACTATAGTTCGTCAGTAACATCGTTTCACCGGCATCTAACCGGTCGGGTGAAACATACCCCCGCGGATGCTGAACTAACTCCGTATCCGGTACCGTAATATTCACGGTCATCTGACCAAAATCTGTATCGGCGAAAGCACGAGGGTAAGCTTCAGTCAGGAAGACACATGATGATGTTACTCCCGAAGGATACTCTTTATTAAAAGGAATGTTCTTAATCTGAGATACTGAAAAGCAGGGTATAGATTCTCCGTTATGATTTTTGTACTGAATTTCACCGTGGAACAGAAAAACACCATTCAGGTTAATATCCATCGGATAATAACCCGGTAATCCCCCCGAAAAACCGTTGTGTTCATAAGTAGAATTTTCTACTAACCTGAATCGGGGAGAAATCTATGAAG
>NZ_JAERJS010000051.1:0-14107 GCF_018257525.1 Tatumella sp. JGM130
GGATACCGGGATAATGAATACTTCTTCCTGAAGATAAAAGCAGCGTTCCCCGGTAAAACGCGATGAACCTTTTTTATGCCTGTTTCTCAGAAGCTCACTTCCAGACCGCTGAGGATATTCCAGTCATCAATACCTTCTTTTTGCAGCCGTGTCTGGTACTGCATACCGGTCGTCAGTGTCGTGTTCTCCGTCAGCCGTAATGCGGCCCTGGTTTTCAGCTGTACGCTGTCACCACCACGCCCGGCACTGAAACTGGAGGATGTCAGGCCGTCACTGATAATCGCCTGGCTGCCACCGCCCGGACGATGAATTAACCGTAAATCGACTCCGGCAGTCAGATTTCCGAGATCCAGCCGGTAGCCCGCACCGGCACTGAAATCAGGGTTGCGCTGTATCCGGTAGCGGACCTGAGCCTGATCTTCATCGCTAAATGGCCGGATATTCAGATACTGCCAGCGTATCCCCAGTAGCGGGGTGATACTTTGTGTTGCTGACTGCCAGCGTTTACCGGCATCCAGTCCGGCGGTCCAGCTACCGGCTTTCGGGCTGGCAACACCACCGCGTAAACCGGTATGCACCGTACCACTGAAGCGCGTATACCCGGCGGGCATTTCCAGCCACCAGCCAGCTCTGTGTTGCCAGCGCAGCAGGCTGTTAATACTCAGGGTATCAAATGCTGTGCGGCTGTCTCCGTCAGCAGCAGAGGGTTTTACTGAAAGTGAGCCCTTACTCACTCCCGCGCCGACGGTGATTTGCTGCCATGGCGATACGGCCAGTTGCCAGCGACCGCCGAGCATCCAGCCATTAGATTTACTGGTAAAATTATACCCGTAGCGGGCAAAGTCACCGGCCGTGTGGTAACGCTCCTCGCTATGGTAGCCATAAGCGAATATTGCCCGGTCCTGAACACGTACGCTATCGCTGAGCATCTCCTGTATGGCTGAACTGAAATTCCCCAGGGCTGACGGCAGTGAAATATAGGACGGCACCTGTGGTGTGGTTGCCGGACGAACCGGTTGCGGGTCTGGCTGTGGTGCAGGTTCCGGTACCGGTTGCGGGTCTGGCTGTGGTGCAGGTACCGGTACCGGTTGCGGGTCTGGCTGCGGTGCAGGTACCGGTACCGGTTGCGGGTCTGGCTGCGGCGCGGGTTCCGGTACCGGTTGCGGATCTGGCTGGGGCGCGGGTTCCGGTGCCACAGGTACTGTATTACCGTCACTGTTAAGCAGAATATTTTGCAGACGGTAATCCCAGTATTGATTACCTTCTCCGGTAAGTAAGCGTTCACCTGCGTCTGATTTTCCCGGGGCGAAGGCATATAAATCATATGCCCAGGCACCACGGGCCACATAACCACCCGCCAGCTTTACCCGCGTCTCATCAGAGGCCCCGCCGACCTGAACTAATGAGATACCTTCGTTGCTGTCCGCATGGTTATTGCCATTCGTATCGGTATTTCGCCAGATCCCTTGTGAGTTAACACTTACCAGCAATGGTGAACCGGCACGGCTATTCAGGTCACCCTCAATCAGCAAACGATCGGTAGTTGTGCCTCTAAAGCCTGAATTCAGGATCAACTGACCACCGTCAGGTATATCCAGACTGGCCATCTTCATAACCGCCCAGTCGTTTTCTGACTGTCGGTGCAGGCCGGGATAAAAGGTGACGTTCTTCCCTCCGGAAACTGCCCCGAGGCGGCCCGGGCCGGAGAGTGTTGTCTCTGCAAACATATTCAGCGGGCCGCTGACCACGGAGCGGACTTCCAGCTCACCTTCGCGGACACGGATCCCGCCCTTATTGCTGCTGTCACCGGTTAACGTCAGCCGTCCGGTACCGGTTTTTTCCAGCGTTCCCTCGCCGGTGATCTGCGCATCAATTTGTGCGGACAACTCGCCGAGAGTACTGACCCGCGGGCTGATATCGGCAATCAGTTGCGAACGGTCAGTCTCCAGCAGCACGCTGCCCTGCAGGGTACTGCGGGCCTGCATTATCAGCCCGGCGTTATCTGACAGGAGGGTTGTTGCATTAAGGGTGGCATGCTCTGCCACCGTCAGGCGACTGTCTGTCGCGACTCTGGCTGTTTCTGCAGTATACGTCTGCGGCTGCCAGTCATCGCTGTACAGCACATTACCGGCATGGAGTTCCTGCTGCCCGGCCAGTTGCAGGTGACCGCTGCTCACCGCCAGTTCCGCCAGGCTGGCACCGCCACTCAGTCGCCCGTCTGACAGGCTGGTCAGATTCAGCTTCCCGCTGGCCTGCGGGCTGCCGAGACTGCCGGAAAACTGATAATCCGCCCCATACAGTGTCACCTCAGAGGCCTGCAGAGCATTATTATTCAGTAAGCGTGCCCCGTTATCATTATGTTTTATTTCACTAAAGGCTAATGACTGGCCATTTAAATCCAGGTTGCCGCCCCGGTAGCCAAACTGAATATTGTCACTGCTGACCTGATCAGCACTGTTCAGCACAACTGTCGGGCGTCCGCTGACCAGCGTCACCGCGGAAAAGGCCTGTATTTTACCGTTACTGTCCGGCTGCTGGTCGAGGATCACCACTCCGTCACCGGTGTTCAGCGCACCGGGGTTTGCTCCCTGCCCGTGAACCCACAGGGTACCGGCACCGATTTTATGCAGCACATCGCCGGCCTGACCGTTAACCTGCCAGTCCACCGTATAATTCTCATCGACTTCGATACCGCCACCCACCCAGCGGGCATCTTCACCGGGCCCGGAAACGACCTGATAATTATTGGAAAACTGTAATTTTGCGGCACCGTGGTTAACGGACTGCTGCAATATAATAGTGCCGCCTTCCCCGTTAAATTGCAGGTCTTTACTGGCATCCAGTTGTTCATTCGTTGCCAGTGCCGGAATCAGGGTGTCGGTACCATGCCATTGCCACTGAGTATCAGCCTGGCGAATGCTGTCCGCTGACCAGAGAATATCCCCCGCAGAGCGGCGGTCAGTGACGGCCGGGTCGGTATTCTCCTGTTGTACGGCAGCGAGATGAGCATCCTGCAGAAACAGGACATAGCCCCGCAGATTATACGGCTCAGACCCGGAAATACTGGTCAGGACGCCGGCCAGTTTCCAGATTTTTTCCTGATTATCGTAAACGAACATCGGGCTGCCGCTGTCACCGGGCCTGGGAGAGGAGTCCAGTGGCTGAACCCGCGGATCCTCTGGCGAGTAGTTATACCAGCGCAGCCGCCAGCTTTCGAAAGTGGGTTCTGTCATAGTGCCACCGCTTTTCCATTGATAAGCACCTGACAGGTACCTCAGTCCGCCGGTATCGGCATCGACCTGGTATTGTGTGCCCGCGCCGACACGGGCAAACCATTGATAGCGGTCTTTATTTTTGGCGAGGTCTTTACCTTTAACCGTGGGTACCGGGGCCGCTTCCGTAACAACTTTATTCAGTCTCGGGACATGAAAATCACGCGCAGTATCATCGTTACGATTAATTAAACTATATTTTGTTTTGAAATTTGCATTATTACCGAAATCTGCTGTTTTATAACCGCCATTATGCCGGACACTGACAATATACGAGGGGGATATCAGGGTGGCATATCCCTGGGTGTTTACCGCACCAAAATCCGGTATCGGGTAACGTAATATACCGGCAGTGCTGCCATCAGTTTTTAATACGCTGACATTCTGTTTTCCCGGGCGGTATTTACCGAGGTTTTCCGCAAAGTCACGGTATTCCTGAACCGGGACATCTTCACGCATAATACCGGCATTACCTGGCGCAGGGACCAGAGAGGCAGAGCACAGCAGGGTTACAGAGAGTCGCTTCAAGGCTGATATCCTTAATTAATTCATGTCTTCCTGACGATGCGGCTTTATAACCAATAAAATAAATCCTGTCCAGAATTATGCCCCGGGAATGTTATTTCATTCTGAAAAAATAATATTACGTATTTAGTACTATTAATTATATTTAATCATTAGTCGGTTACTTATTTCTTTTAGCGGAAGTTATAATGTCAGCCAGTGGCGTAATAACTGAATAAATTCCGGTAACCGGGAGACTAAAAACAGTAATAGTCCGAGAACCCCGCCGACCAGAGTGCCATTAATACGGATAAACTGTAAATCACGGCCAATATTCTGCTCGATTTGGGCTGATAATTGCCGGTTATCCCAGCTTTTAATGGTATCGCTGATATGACGTGTCAGAAAGCGGGCGACGTCCGGCCCGCTGCGGGTCACCGCCTGTTCAATATGCCGGTTCAGGGAAGCCCGTAGTTGCGGATCTTTTTGCAGGACTTCTCCGGCCCGCAGGGCAGCCTGACCCATTTGCCTGGCGGTGGCTGACTCTGGCCGTTGCATATCCTCTGTCAGCCAGCGGCGAAGATCGTCCCACAATTCTCCCGTATACTGATGAAAGGTTTCATCTTCCTTAAGCCATGTTTTCAGTTGCCGGGCGCGTAGCTGCATCTGCGGATCTTGTTTCAATGCCTCAATAAACCGCTGTACACTGTGGTTAACACTGTCACGTAACTGATGGTGCTGATCCTGCGCGACATCCAGCAGCAGAGAATCCACCATCGCTGTCACTTTATCCGCGCCTTTTTCGCCCAGCCATTCCACAGAAATCAGCCGTGCCATGGTTGGATACTCCTGGCGAAACCAGCGGCTGATCTGTCCGGCAATAAACTGTCGTGACTGTGGATTTTCCAGCACCTGCACGACCTGTGCTATCAGTGAGTCCAGCAGTGCCTGATGGCGGTTTTCATGGGTCAGGCTTTCCAGCAGTCGGGCGGCAGTCTGACTGAAATCCACACTGTCGATAGCACGGCTTATCCCCTGACGCAAAAACCGCCGGATATGCTGGTCATTTCCGGCATTCAGAAAACCGCTGATCAGTTGACAGAGCAGGGTACTCAACCGCCCGGCATTCTGTGGTACGGTCAGCCAGCCGGCCAGTTTTCCTGCCAGATCCTGACGGCGCAGCAGGGCAATCATACTGTCGGTACTGAGAAATTTTTCTTCGACAAACCGGCCAAGACTATCGGCAATTCGCTGTTTATTGCGTGGAATAATCGCGGTATGCCGGCCGATAAAGGGCAACGGAATGCGGTGAAATAAGGCACTGACCGCAAACCAGTCTGCCAGTGCCCCGACCATAGCCGCTTCGGTCACCGATTTTACTGCCTGTACCGGCAGCGTCTGCGGCAGAAACAGGGTAACCAGAAAAATGATGCCCGCCAGCATAAGCAGGCATAACGCCAGACGTTTGGTTTTTTTCAGACCGGAAGTGTTATCCATATACAGCTCAGTAAACTCACAACATCAGAGGGTTAAGTTACAGTTATCAGGTTTCAGCATAGCAATCAGTCGTGCTTTTTTCCCGGAAAGGACCTTTTTCAGGACAATTCATCGCCGCCGGCAGAAAAATTATCATGCTGTTGCTGTAATAGCTCTCCGATAAAACTCAGAAACAGTTTCAGTGCCGAAGATTGCTGGCGGCCGGGCTATAGCTGAATCTGCAGGGTACGTTCTGTCAGCTGGCGGATTGACAGGCAGGGTACCGCCAGCGGGTGCTGTACCGGCATCACCGCCAGTTTTATCCCGCGCTCTGCATGCAGGCAAAACGGTAAGGCGAGGTCATATTCGCCCCGCTGCAGGTTTTCGGTAATCTGTCTGGCACTGGCGGTCTGTAAATGAAAGCGGACGGACGGATGCTGCTGGCGGTGCTCAGCAGTGTCTCGCTGATTGTTACCAGGCGTTATCAGGCGGTCTGAGCCTTACCCTGTACAGCGAAGAGGCCGGAACGGCCCCTTGATCAGACTAAACAGTTCAGATTATTTTCGCCCGCCAAACAGGCTGCCCAGCACACCCCGTAAAATCTGGTTAGTCACCTGACGAGTTGCGGTTTTTGCCATGGTCTGCACGACTCCGTCATGTTTACCTCCCCGTGGCCCGGTATAGCCAAACAGAATATTTTTGAGCCCGTCCAGCACTGTATTTTCTACCGCGTCTTTACCGCCTTTAGCCTGCGGGGCATTGGCCTGCTGACCGGCTGACTGAACAGCGTGCTGTAATAATTCGTACGCCGATTCCCGGTCCGCCACCTCGTCATATTTGCCGTACAGGGGGGAATGATTGATCAGACTGTTACGCTCATCACTGTTCAGTGGCCCCATACGTGAGCCGGGGGCAATAACCATCGCCCGTTCGACCACCGACGGACTGCCTTTTTCATCAAGGAATGAAATAAGTGCTTCACCGGTGCCCAGTGCCTGGAGGGCTTGTTCCGTATTAAAGGCCGGATTAGCCCGCAGAGTGGTTGCTGCGGCTTTTACTGCTTTCTGGTCTTTAGGCGTAAATGCCCGCAGGGCATGCTGTACACGGTTGCCCAGCTGACCCAGCACTGTATCGGGAATATCGGCCGGGTTCTGGGTGACAAAATATACCCCGACGCCTTTGGAACGGATCAGTCGTATTACCTGCTGAATTTTATCCAGTAATACGTCGGGAATATCATTAAACAACAGGTGGGCTTCATCGAAGAAAAACACCAGCTTCGGTTTTTCTGTATCACCGGTTTCCGGTAATTGCTCATACAATTCCGACAGCATCCACAGCAGGCTGGCGGCATACAATTCAGGCATCTGATACAGTTTTTCTGCACTCAGAATATTGATGATACCGCGGCCCTGCGCATCGGTCTGCAGCCAGTCTTTAATATCCAGCATAGGTTCGCCAAAGAAGTATTCAGCTCCCTGCTGTTCGAGGGCCAGCAAACCGCGCTGAATCGCCCCGACAGAAGCACTGCTGATATTACCGTACCGGGTGGTGAACTCTTTCGCATGATCGCCGATATACTGCACCATTGCGCGGAGATCTTTGAAATCCAGCAGCAGCATACCCTGATCGTCAGCGATCCGGAAAATGATTTGCAGCACGCCGGACTGGATCTGGTTGAGGTTTAGCAGCCTTGCCAGCAGCAATGGTCCGAGATCGGACACTGTCGCCCGTACCGGATGACCCTTTTCACCGAAAATATCCCACAGTACCACCGGATTATCCTGCGGCTGCCAGTCGGTCACTCCGATACTGGCTAACCTGGTCTGCAGTTTTTCTGAACTCTCGCCGGCTTTGGCAATGCCGCTGAGATCGCCTTTCACATCAGCCATAAATACCGGTACGCCTATCGCCGAAAAGGATTCTGCCATTTTCTGCAGGGTCACGGTTTTGCCGGTACCGGTAGCGCCGGTAATTAAACCGTGGCGGTTGGCAAGGGCCGGTAACAGGTTCAGGGTCAGTTGCGGAGTACGGGCAATCAGTAAAGGTGCAGTCATACAGTGTCAGTCTCTGAAAATTAGCAGTATTCGTATCCCTCAGACGGGAGACAGGTTTTCATTGGCATTATCCGCAACCAGTACGGATAACCGCTGATATGACTAAGACTATAGACAGTGGTGTGGCAAAAATATACCCGCTTATTTTACAGGTGAATGGCGAACTTCCCCCCGGCATGCCAGGTTTAATACTGATCCCCGCCCGCGGTCAGTGGCGACATTTCGTGCTAAATATTGATGGTTAGGTTATCAGTATATTAAATTTGTAATTAAAGTGCGCTAATGTAAGCGCTATCATTGTATTGGAAGCGTTTCCATCTTTTGTTTTGTTAACAATTTTATAATAAATATATTCTGAGCAAATGAGAGTCGTTAATTATGCTGTTGCAAAAAAACACCACCCGCCGCAAATTCCTGCTCGGTTCACTGATGGCATTGCCACTGACTGAACTGGTGCTGAAGGGGCTGACCGCAGCTCAGGCAGCTGACATGGCTGCGCCCGAACTTGATCACTACCCGCCGGTATTTTTTCAGGCGGACGAATGGCAGTTTATCCTGGCGGCCACTGACCGGATTATTCCGGCTGGTGGCCCCGGCAAGGCTCCCGGTGCGCTGGAAACGAATGTGCCGGTATTTATCGATCAGCAGTTACATGACCCGCAGTTCGGTAAAGAAATTTATATGGAAGCGCCGTTTAATCCCCGCGCACCCGCGACTATGGGATATCAGATCCCTTTTTATCCGCAGCAGATTTATCAGACCGGTATCCGGCTGACGAATCAATGGAGTCAGCAAAATCTGCAGAAACCTTTCCATCAGCTCTCCGTGACGGAAAAAGATAAGGTACTGACAGCATTACAGAAAGACACTCTGGACTTCGCAGCACTGGGTGAAAATGACCTTAAAAGCTCACAGTTTTTCAGCCAGCTATTGGCGGATACCAAACATGGCTACCTTGCAGACCCGATGTATGGCGGCAACAAGGGCATGAAAGCCTGGATTGCTATCGGTTTCCCCGGCGCCAGGGCCAGTTATCTGGAATGGGTCAGGCAACATAACGTCAAATATCCTCTCGGTCCGGTCAGTCTGTTGGGCGAAACCGCCTGATTGCTGTTTTTCTGAATAACAAGGTTTCTTATGGCTCAGATAACTAAAAAAGAAGTCGATGTCGTGGTCTGCGGATTTGGCTGGGCAGGCTCATTAATGAGCATTGAACTGGCGATGGCAGGTCTGACGGTACGTGCCCTGGAGAAAGGTCCGGAGCGGGATTACGCTGCATTTGCCTACCCTAAACCGGCAGATGAATATGCCTATGCGGTGCGTAATAAAGTTATGACCACCCCGGCCGATTCTGCCGTCACTGTCCGTTATACGATGCAGGACACCGCGTTGCCGACCCGTAAATGGGGAGCATTTGTGCCAGGCGGCGGGGTTGGCGGGGCAGGTATGCACTGGACCGGCGTTTTGCTGCGTCCGACCCCCACCGATCTTAAACTCAAAACCTATGCTGATGAAGCCTACAAACCCGGCATATTGTCTGAAGATATGCGGGTCAGGGACTTTCCGTTCAGCTGGGACGAAATTGAACCCTGGTTTGAAAAATTTGAACGTATCTGTGGGTTATCCGGCAATGCCGGTAATCTGCGTGGAAAAATTCTGGAGGGCGGCGATCCTTTTGAAGGGCCGCGTGCCAATCCGATGCCGTTACCACCGCTGGAAAATACCCTGAACAACGTGATGTTCGGTGATGCGGTTAAAAAAATGGGTTATCACCCGTTTACTATCCCGTCGGCGGCGGCTTCGAGGGTCTGGACGAATCCGTACGGTAATACCATCGCGCCCTGCAACTACTGCGGTTATTGCTCTAAATATCCCTGCCTGAACTATTCTAAAGCCTCACCCCAGACCGCGGTGCTTGATGCCCTGAAGCAAATGAAAAACTTCTCGTATGAAGTACATGCCGAAGTCCTGAAAGTGGTACTGCACGACGATAAAAAAACCGCTAAAGGCGTGCTCTATATTGATGAGCAGGGCAATGAATGCTTCCAGCCGGCGAAAATTGTTATTCTCAGCAGCTTCCAGTTCTATAACGTCCGTCTGATGCTGCTGTCCGGTATCGGCCAGCCTTATAATCCGGTCACCGAAGAAGGGGTAGTGGGGCGTAACTATGCGTTCCTGAGTAATGGTGCTGCCACCCTGTTTTTTAAAGATAAAAACTTTAATCCGTTTATCAGTTCCGGCCCTACCGGGGTGCAGTTTAACGATATCTCTCCGGGCAACTTTGATGGTCCGGCGCTGGGGATTATCGGCGGGGCGAAAATTCAGAGTGCCCAGTCGACCGGGACACCTATCAGTACCGCACTGCCGCCAGGCACGCCTTCATGGGGTGCGGGCTGGAAAAACGGCCTGGAAAACTGGTACGGCCATTCGATGAAAGTGGGGATAACCACCTCATGCATGTCTTACCGCGATGTTTACCTGGACCTGGATCCGACCTATAAAGATCGCCATGGTCAGCCGTTACTGCGGATGACTTTTAACTGGAAACGTAATGAACTGATGTTACAGCAATATCTGAAAGGGATTGTTGGCAATATCGTCAGGGAACTGAACCCTGACAGTTTCAGTATGAGTTTTCTGCCGATGGGCGCGGACTTTGACCTGACCAAATATGTCTCTACCCATAATGTCGGTGGTGCCATCATGGGGGATAACCCGAAAACCTCTGCCCTGAACCGCTATCTGCAAAGCTGGGATGTTCACAATGTGTTTGTGCCAGGAGGTAATGCGTTTCCGCAGAACTTCCAGTCAAACCCGACAGATACTATTGGTGCCATCACCTTAATGGCAGCCAACGCGATTAAAGAACAGTATCTGAACAACCCCGGCCCACTGGTACAGGTGTAATATCATGATAAAAATGACATTCAGACGCCTGCTGTTGGCGAATGTATTACTGCTGGGCTGCGGGCTGGCGGGAAGTACTCAGGCCGCGGACACCGGCAACAGCAACAGCACTAATCAGGATCAGTTGGTCAGACAGGGCGAGTACCTGGCACGGCTGGGAGACTGTATGGCCTGCCATACTCGCAGCGGCGGTGCCGATTATGCCGGCGGGCTGGCGATAAAGTCTGGTCTGGGCACCATTTACTCTACCAATATTACTCCTGATAAACAGTCCGGGATTGGTCAGTATACGGAACAGCAGTTTGCTGATGCGGTGCGTAAAGGTGTCCGTGCTGATGGCAGCTTTTTGTACCCGGCGATGCCGTATCCGGATTATTCCAAAATCAGTGACCAGGATATCCACGCCCTGTATAACTACTTTATGCACGGTGTGGCCCCGGTAAATAGCCAGCCACCGCAAACCCGGCTGAGTTTTCCTTTCAGCCAGCGCTGGGGAATGCGTTTCTGGAATCTGGCATTTACCCCGGACCAGCCGTTTATGCCGGTTAGCGGAGCGAGCGATCAGGTCAACCGCGGGGCATATATTGTCGAGTCGCTTGGTCACTGCGGCAGTTGCCACTCCCCGCGTGGTTTTGCGATGAACGAACAAGGGCTGGATAGCAGTAACAGCAGCTTTCTTTCCGGTGGTTCGCTGAATGGCTGGGATGTTCCCTCGCTGCGAGGTATTCCGCGCTGGAGTCCCGAAGAAATTAGCGACTATTTACAAACCGGGCGTAACGATAAAGCCGGAGTTGCCGGAGAAATGACTGCGGTGGTGGAACACAGCACTTCCCATATGAGCGATGCGGATCTGCAGGCGATCGCTGCTTATCTTAAATTCCTCGGCGGGAACCCGCCATTACAGACTTATGACCCGCAAAAAAATCAGCTCACCACCGACAAACTTACTGCCGCCACTGATCTGACTGATGGTGAAGTTTTATACCTGAACAACTGTGGTGCCTGTCACTTTGCCAACGGCCTGGGAGCTGCCCGTGCTTTCCCGCAACTGGATCAGGCGTCGATTGTCAATGCCAGAGATCCGCATGGTCTGATTCAGATAATTCTGCAAGGCGCACAACTGCCAGCCACAGCTAAAGCCCCGTCAATGCTGAAAATGCCCGGTTTTGCCTACCGTCTGTCTGACCAGCAGGTCGCAACTCTGGCGACATTTGTCCGTCAGGGCTGGGGAAATACGGCTGCTGCTGTCAGTGCTGATCAGGTGAAAAAAGTACGGGACTCACTGAAATCGCAATAAATCCCGCGGGACAGAAAACCGGGAAATATTTCCCGGTTTTACTTCAGGTGTGCTGCGACATCCAGCCCCCCGTTAATCACAAACTGCACGCCCATACAGACCAGCAGAAAGCCCATTAAACGGGAAATAGCTTCGATACCGCCTTTACCAATAAAGCGCATAATTGCGCCGGAACTGCGTAATTAAAGCCATAAAATCACGGAAATCAGCAGGAAAGTGATTACCGGTGCCAGATGCATAACCCAGACCGGAAAATCCCCGGCCCTTACCGTTGATGCAGTACTGATAATCATGGCAATGGTTCCCGGCCCGGCAGTACTTGGCATGGCTATCGGTACGAAGGCAATATTTACCGGAGTATTATGCGGCCCGGCGGCATCAATTTCTTCCTGCTTATGCTGTATTTCCGGCGTATCGTGCAGTTGCTGTGCCGGAAACAGCATCCTGAAACCGATAAATGCCACAATCAGCCCTCCGGCAATCCTCAGGCCCGGGATAGAAATGCCGAACGTATCCAGTACCGCATTACCGGCATACCAGGCCACCATCATAATGGCAAACACATACACCGCAGCCTGGAAAGACTGGCGATTGCGTTCGGTAAAATTCATATCTCCGGACAGGCCAAGAAACAGAGCGACACTGGTTAACGGATTAGCCAGCGGTAATAACACCACTAATCCCAGCCCGACAGCTTTAATAAGTTCCTGCATAACACCCTCAGATTTTTGGACAGGGACAACCCGGTGCTCCGCCGTCCGGGAAGCGCATACCTGTCAGCAGATACCGGCCCGGCGGTATATTAGCGAATATAACCTTAATTTCCGGCGGCAGCGAAGTTATCTCAGGGAGTAAAGTGTAGCAGTAACTGCAGACGGTGAATAAATCAGCAAAAAACTGAGGGCAGGGAGTCAAAAAGGGTACAGGCCGGCAGGCCTGTACCGGCGGGAAATTACATACCGAGGTATTTTTTGCCCTGTTCAAGCACTACGTTACAGGCTTTGGTTTTCAGCTTTTCACCCAGCGGGGTATTACTCAGGCTTTTCAGGCTGATTTGCTGGTTGTTACCTGTATTCAACAGTCCTGCCAGCCCCTGCATATAACCGCTTTCCTGTTGCTGAGCACCGGAGTCCGTCAGGCCCAGTTTATTTTTCAGCTGATCCGTCACCGAACTGACATTATTTTTCACCAGATTATTTTCGGCACAATACTGCAGAATCCCGGTTGCGTTACTCATACTGTCGGAACTGACCGCTTTATTTCCGCCATTCAGCAGACCGGTAATTGAAGACAGGGATAACCCGTTTTGCGCACCTGATGCCTGACCGGAGGTGGCAGAAGAAGAGTTCATTAAATCCGAAGCAGTACTGCTCAGCTTATCCTGCCAGCTGGAAGCACAGGCAGAGGCACTGACCAGTGCCGCGACGAAGCCCATTGCCAGTAAAGGTGTGTGTGTGATCTTTTTCATAAATACAGCCTCATCAGAATTATATTTTTACTCTGCGCCAGAGTTTAGTCCGTAACAGCCTCCGTTAGTTCCTTTTTTACTGCCCCCTGCTGATAATCGGAGGACTCCGACCCTGCTATCACCCGCGGCAGGGGCAAGGGGAGGAGCAAGGGCAGAACACTGATAAAAGACATTCGGCACACTGTGGCAGAAAACCGGCTGAATGTTTGTTTTTTCGGCAGTTAATTCACTTCGTCACGGAATCACCTTGCACCGTCCGGCACTCAGGGTATAATCCGCTTGTTTTCCGCATACCCTTCAGTGCCGAAGTGGCGAAATCGGTAGACGCAGTTGATTCAAAATCAACCGTAGAAATACGTGCCGGTTCGAGTCCGGCCTTCGGCACCATACAAAGCTTTTTTCAAGTCTACTAACGTCTACTTTAGTCCATAAAAACAGTAAGTTAAGCCGGTTCCTGGCTTTTCTTAGTCTGTCCATGTCTACTCAATTCCTTGAACATATACCAACTAATGATGGTATAACTGATGGTATTCCCGGTTCGATTGATTTTGGTACCAACACTGGAGGTATCAACTGATGGCTCTCACCGATATCAAAGTTAGGACTACCAAGCCCTCCGACAAACCCTTCAAACTCACCGATGGGCAGGGTATGCACCTGCTGATCAATCCTAACGGCTCGAAGTACTGGCGACTCCAATACCGTTTCGATGGCAAACAGAAAGTTTTAGCATTGGGTGTTTATCCAATGGTCTCTCTTGGTGAAGCCCGCAGGAAGCGAGATGAAGCCAAAAAGTTGGTATCTGATGGTATCGATCCTTCTGAAAAGAAAAAAGCAGATAAGATTGAGCAAAGCGAAGCCCTGACATTCGAAGCTGTTGCAAGGGACTGGCATACTGCCTGTAAAAGGAAATGGTCAGATTCTCACAGCGAAAGAGTTCTAAAAAGCATGGAAGATGGTCTCTTTACTGCTATTGGTAAAAGAAAAATATCCGAGCTTAATACCAGAGATCTTATTGCCCCTATCAAGGCTGTTGAAGCTTCTGGACGACTAAATAGCTGCGCCAAATAGTAGATCACTTTAAGGGAACTCAGCCCGGATTGTGCGATCTGATCAATCGCCAAAC
>NZ_JAERJS010000052.1:0-13748 GCF_018257525.1 Tatumella sp. JGM130
CTGTCTGCGGACATTGCTACCGCCAACCGGTCGGTCACCCGTCTGGTAAAGGTCCCGATGAATGAAATGCAGGAAGCCGCTCTGACCAGTTTCGTGTTTAACGTGGGGGCCGGTAACTTCTCTCGGTCATCGTTACTGCGTGAGCTCAACGCCGGTCATTATACCGAGGCCTGTAACTCGCTCACCCGATGGGTGTACATCGGCCGGACTAAATCCACTGGCTTAATGAACCGCCGGGAAATCGAGAAAGAAATCTGCCTGTGGGGTGCTCAATGATTTGGCTACTCGCAAACTGGCGTTATGTGCTGATCACTTTACTGGCCGGAATCCTGCTCAGTGTTGTAATCCTGATGGATCACTATCGGCATTCAGCGGATGAGTGGAAAGCAACGTCTCAGCAGCAATCATCTCTGGCCGATTCCCGGCTCAAAACTATCATCACGATGCAGGCGCAGCAGAAATCTGTCTCTGACATCGACAACCAGTACCAGAAAACTATCAAGGCGAAAGACGATGAAATCAGTTCTCTGCGCAACAGCGTTGACTCTGGTGCTGTCCGGTTGCGCATCAAAGCAGTATGTCCGGTCGGAGTGCCCAAAACCTCCGGCACCGCCAGCCGCTCTAATGCAACCAGCGCCGAACTCAGTCCAGACGCTCGACAAGATTATTACACCCTCCGCAGCCAACTGAATCAGGCCACTGCACAGATTAACGGCCTGCAGGCTTACATCAGGGAAATCACCAAATGAAATTCATCCAGTGGCTGAAAAGCCTTTTCACGAAAAAAGAGAGCGAAGAAATGTCAGATCAATCCGTAGTAGAACCAGTAGCAGCTACCCCAGTGGCAACTGAAACCCCAGCAGCGGCCGAAACACCAGTGTCAACTGATACCGGATCATCAGGCAGCGGTACCGCCGCTCAGGCAACATCCGACGCAGATACCACTGCAACCAGCTCACCGCTGGAGCAGGCCAAAGCCAAATTTGACGCTTTCGTGGAATTTGTTGAGCATGGTCTGGAAGTCTTCGGCAAAGAAGCCGAAACCGATCTGGTCGCACTGAAAGATAAGTTCCTGTAATCAGAACAGAGGCCATCACTGCGGTGGCCTCGATTGTGATTACCCGACAAGTAATTTCACTCCCCAAGCCCACTTTAACCGGTGGGCTTTTTTATTGGCGCAACGCACGCGCTTAAAACCCAGAACCTTTCAGGATGCACCTTGAGGAACCGGCTGGCTGTCGGAGCTCTCTGGGGGGCCGTTTTCCTGTGCGACAAGGTTCATCACTAAAAGGTAATTCCGATATGCAATATCCAACAGTAAAAGTGAATGGTATCTCTGTTCGTGTAGATGCTGAGGGCCGCTATAACCTCAATGATCTCCACGCTGCGGCAGTAAAAAACGGAGAGGCTACGGAGTCTCAGCGACCAAGCGTATTCTTACGAAGCGCCCAAGTTAAACGCTTTGTTAAGGCCTTAAAGTCCAAAGCACTAAAAAATGCTTTGGAACAAAATCAACCACTTATAGTTATACACGGTGGTGATAATCAAGGGGCGTGGGGCGTAGAGATGATTGCCGTCCGATATGCGGCATGGATAAAGCCCGAATTTGAAATTGACGTCTACAACACGTTCATTGAAAGCAGAACCAATGCACTGGATATTCTTAACCAGCTTAACCGCCTGGATTACCTGATATCTGGCGAAACCAAAGAGATAAGCCAGTGCGCAAGCAAAATGGGTAAATGGGGATCGGGCGGAAGAAAAGCGCTACTGAATGACGCGCGTCAAAACCTTATCGACCAGATAGATCCTGACATGGTGGCTCTGATGGAAAAATCAGTTGTGTGACCCGCAAAAAGTCGCTGGTTAACCCGAGAGCCACTTTCACAACGGCTCTCGGTGTTAGTTACTATCTTCTGCGGAAAATACCCCGTTTACTCCTTGACTCTTTGAAGAACGAAACACCCATCCAAACTGCCACGATCAATAGAGCTAAGGCTAAAGCCAAAAGGAAAAAGTTACTCATATAATATTCTTCAAATGTTCGAATCGCAGCATTATATTCCAACTCAACTTAAACTCAATTTGTAAGTGTTTCGTAAGGATAGGGTTTGTACGAATGTATCACAGAGCATCCGTCCGGGTGCTGTTTAATGCAATCAACAAGGAGCAACTATGAAACCTCAACTCGCTCATCTATACCGGAATGGCCGATTCTTCGGTTATGGGATAGTGGTAGATGGAGAGCTCATTGACCGGCAATTATCAGCAGGCATCCACTGTAGCCCTGACGATATACCGAAGGTTACAGCAACATTCAGCATTGATAACGAAATGATTGAGAATCCGGTAAGGATAGACCTTCCGGTTAAATAACAAGGAATAGGAATGGCGGCTGAAAAGAAAATCGGCTGTCTGACCGTTGTAACATCTGCTCATTAATCAACCTCTGTATTGGCAATGTTGATTTAGGTCAAAATCCAGCCTAAGTTTTAAACGTAAGGTTATTTAATCTCTGAGTTGTTAATTTTATGCGAGAGACGCCATGAAAACTGGATTTTACAGGGTAGGTAAGGACGGATGTGCTTCGAAGATATTACTTTTTCTTGAGGGATATGGATTTTTTACACCCAAGTGTAAAGTTGCCTTATCACTGAATCAACTTCAAGAAAAAGGCTTTCGCCTGATTGGTGATAAGATAGATATTAGTAAGTAATACCCCTTTGGTAAGTAATGAAATCAGAGCATTGTCATCTCATAGCATAGCCCACCTGATCATGTGGGCTTTTTTACATGCAATATCTGAACACATTAAACTCACTTACAACTCTGCGCCTTAGTGGGTATTGTGCCTGGTTGATTCAATACAGTTACATTCTAGGTTTTGCATTGTGCCAGTGGATATGGGCGCAGTCATTTTTGACATGAAGATAGCACACTCTTTTGTCATGGAAGGTACATCCGGCCCTTTCTGAGCGCAGGAAACTAACGATAACGGTAGAAGTAAAAAAGAAACAAGCCTAATCAAATTTATCCCCTCTCATAAGTGCTAATCAGGTGGTTAAACAAAGCTGTGAAATTAATAGCTAAGTATCTTAACGGCAGTCCCCAATATCACAAGGTCATTATGGTTTTGGCTGTCTGGAAATGGAGAAACAATGGCAAAGCCGGATTGGAGCGAGCTTCAAGAACGGTTCCTGTCCGAATATGCCGAATCCGGCGTATCACCGAAAGAGTGGTGTGAGTCGCAGGGGCTGAACTATGCAACTGCTCGCCGATACATTAAGAAGCCTGCGCAGAGTGCGCAAAAAAGTGCGCAGCGTAAAACGCGCAGTGCGCAAAAGCTGGAATGCGCAGGAGAGTTAACTGAAAGTGATGGGCTGACAAAGCAACAACGGGAATTTGTTGCGGAGTACCTGAGCGATGGCAATGCTACACAGGCAGCTATCCGCGCAGGATATAGCAAGAAGACTGCTGAACAAATTGGTTATCAGTTGCTTAAGAAAACTTCAGTTGCGCAGGCCATTGCACAGCAGCAGAAAGCGTCAATCGCACGAACCATTGGCACCGCCGACGAAATCCTCTCCCAGATGTGGCAACTCGCCACCTTTGACGCCAACGACCTCACGCAATACCGCCGCGGCTGCTGCCGTCACTGCTGGGGCGTCGATCACAAATACCAGTGGACTGAATACGAATACCGGCAGGCGGAAGATAAAGCCGAACGCCAGGGGAAAGCACCGCCTGATTGCTCCGGCGGCCTTGATTACAACCGAACCATTGACGCTAACCCTGATTGCCCTGTTTGTAGCGGTGAAGGAGTGGGGCGCGTCTATATGCAGGACACTCGCAAGCTGTCTCCGATCGCCCGGCTGGCTTACTCCGGTACAAAGGTGACGAAAGGCGGCATTGAGGTGGTCAGCATCAGCCGTGAAAAGATGTTTGAAGCCATTATCAAGCGAATGGGCCTGTCTGACAGCGAGATTACGCAGAAACTCCAGCAGCTCGAACTGGAGCGCAGGCAGCTTGAGATTGAAAAACTGCGCAAGGAAATCAGTGCGCAGGGAAGTGACCAGCCGATAACACGAATGGAGGTGGTAATTGTCGGGGAGAACAATCAGAACGACCCTGACGCCACCACAGGGTAAGTTTTTCAACCTGCAGTGCAAATATCCGGCCTTCGTCGGCGGCTTCGGCACAGGCAAGACGGAGACCATGGCGGTGAGCGCGTTCCGTGATGCCAGTCATTCATCTGACGCACTGATAGCGATGTACGAACCAACCTACGACCTGATCCGCTTAATCCTCGCACCACGCATGGAAGATAAGCTCAGCGAATATGGTGTCCGGTACAAGTACAACAAGTCAGAGAACATCATCTACACCTCGTCACCGGGCATTGGCGACTTTGTCCTGCGCACACTGGATAACCCAGCGCGGATAGTCGGTTATGAGTCCTATCGCAGCCACATTGACGAAATCGACACGCTGAAAGAGCAACACGCGACCGATGTGTGGATCAAGGTGATTGCCCGTAACCGTCAGCGACCCAACGGATTGCCTGACCCGTTCAACCGGGTGAGTGTCTACACCACGCCTGAAGGTTTCCGGTTCGTGTATAAGACGTGGAAGCGCAACCCGAAGCCTGGCTACGAGATGGTTCAGGCCAGCACCTACAGCAACCCGTTTTTACCACCGGATTATGCTGACACATTGCGCAGTTCTTATCCCGCGCAGTTAATCGAAGCCTATCTGAACGGTGACTTTGTCAACCTGACCAGCGGGACGGTATATCACTGTTATGACCGCAAGCTGAATGGTAGTAGTGAGATTGTCACCGGTAGCGAACCAATTCATGTTGGGATGGACTTCAACGTCGGCAAAATGTCGGCCATTGTCCATGTGCTGCGCGGGGAGCATCCTCACGCCGTGGATGAAATTACGCAGGGCTACGACACGCCTGATGTGATTAAGACGCTGCAGAACCGGTTTCCGGCAAACAAGGTGCATGTCTATCCCGATGCCAGTGGCAACAGCCGCAAATCGGTGAATGCTTCCGAAACTGACCTCAGCCTATTACGCACCGCTGGATTTACCGTCCACGTTAACGGCACTAACCCATCAGTGAAAGACAGGGTGAACTCGGTCAATGCCATGCTGCTGAATGCAGAAGGTGAACGTCGGTACCGTATTAATGCTGACCGGTGTCCGGTTTACGCCGAATCACTGGAGCAGCAGATATGGTCACCTAACGGCGAACCTGACAAAACAGCAGGGTTTGACCACGCGAATGACGGCGGCGGTTATTTCATTGTGAAGCGATTCCCGATTATTAAGCCAACCGGCAAAGTAACTCAACTCCGGATGTAAACCATGCCAGATATCTCAACACCCAATCTCGACTACAACGATATGTGCGAGGCGTGGGACATTAACGATGCTCTCATGGGCGGTACGCTGGAAATGCGCCGCCAGGGCGAGACATATCTTCCACGCTGGCCCAATGAAGACAAAGAAAGCTATAAGCAGCGCCTCAGTGTGGCCACACTTCTTCCTGCATACGAAGAAAGCATTAAGCAGAACATCGGCCGTATTTTCGCTGAGCCAACAGTGTTAAGTACATCAGCACCGGAAGCTATTAAGACGCTGACCGAAAACATCGATATGGAAGGTGATCGGCTGGATGTCTGGGCACAGCAGTTCTTCAGTCTCGCGTTCCAGTACGGACTCGCGCATGCCCTGGTCGACTATCCGAAAACTGACCCAGCGATGGTGAAAACCCGGGCTGATGAACAGCAATCCGGCGCCCGGCCTTATGTGACCATGCTGAATCCGCGCCAAATTATCGGCTGGCAGTCTGCCGTGCAGGGCGGAAAGGTCGTTTTAACCGACCTACGCATCAAAGAAGTCGTAATCATTGATGGTGATGACTTCGGACAGACAAAAGTTGAGCAAATCAGGCATATCATGCCCGGCAAAGTCGAGATTTATCAGCCAGCGCAAGGTGAAAACGGAGCCATAGCCTGGACCATGGTCGATAGCTGGCAAACCAGCCGGCAGGATATCCCACTGGTGACGCTTTATACCAAACGTACCGGCTTTATGCGTGGCGCACCGCCGCTGCTGAACCTGGCTCATCTGAATGTTAAACACTGGCAGTCACAGTCTGAGCAGGACAACATTCTGCATGTTGCCCGTGTTCCGCTGCTGTCTGTGTTCGGGCTGGACGATGATCAGGAGCTGACTATCGGTGCAGCCTGTGCAACGCAATTTTCTGACCGTTCAACGCAAGGTATGGAATACACCGAGCATACCGGCGCTGCGATTGGTTCCGGGAAAACCTCTTTGGATGACCTCGAAAACCAGATGCGGCAGGCCGGAGCCAAACTGACGCGCGCTGAAAACACGTCGACCAAATCACTCGACCAGACTCACAGCGAACATATGCAGGAGAATTCGCCGCTATACACCATGGCAAACTCACTCGAAGACGCGCTGGATAATATCCTGCAAATCATGGCCGAGTGGATTGGCGAAAGTAATGGCGGCACTGTGGATGTTCGCACTGAGCTGGATGTATCCACACAGACCTACGATGCGCCGTCTGCATTGGCTGTACAGTCTCTGCAGCAGGGTGGAATCATTCGCAAGATTGATGCAGTACGCACGTTACAGGCGCTTAAGTTCATTGATCCGGATGCAGACCCTAACGAAGTCGTGGACGAACTAAACAATCTTCCGGTAACGCTAACAGGCGGTGATAATGTCAACATCGAACCAGGTGCTGCGGGATGAATACATCGCACACGCTATCTGGATTAGCAGGTTCGGCACTGGCGTTGCTAACCGGATAGTCAATATCCTCAACCAGAGCGATGCAGAGCTTACCGCGCGTTTGATAGTGGCAATGAACGGGATGGATGCTCAGAGCTTCACAGTGACGCGCCTGGAGGCTTTGCTATCCAGCGTCAGAGCAACGAACGCCGCAGCCATTCGCGCTATGCAAACCGGCCTGACCGATGAACTGCAGCAACTGGCCCAGCATGAGGCTGGATATCAGCTCAGTTTGTTTGAGCATGCGATACCTGATTCTGTGCTGGCATTGCATCCGCTCACCGGCATTCATCCTGACACTCTGTACGCCGCGGCAATGGCCCAGCCGTTTCAGGGTCGACTGTTGAGTGAGTGGGCGTCCAACCTCGAATCAGACCGGATGACGCGCATCAGCAATACTGTCCGTCAGGGATTTCTCCTCGGTGACACAACAGAGCAGATAGCCCGGAAGATTCGCGGCCAGGCCAATAACGGATATCAGGACGGCGCATTGCAGGTCAGTCGTGCGAATGCGGCCAGTATTGCCAAAACGGCAGTAGGGCACCTGGCATCAACCGCCAGAAACAGCTTTGCCAGCGCCAATGATGACATCATCAAAGGTAAGCAGTGGCTATCCACTCTGGACAACCGCACAACGCCAGCATGTCGCATTAGGGACCGGCTGAAATACACGCTGGATAATAAGCCTATCGGTCACAAAATCCCGTATCTGCAAGGCCCGTGCAAAATTCACTGGTGCTGCCGCTCGACCGAAACCTATATTCTGAAATCTGCTCAGGAACTCGGTATCGATATCAAAGAAATCCCGCCATCAGCCCGCGCCAGTATGGACGGTCAGGTGGCAGGTGATACCGATTATCAGAGCTGGTTTGCACGACAGTCCTATGACCGCCAGAAGCAGATTGTCGGCGAAAAACGGGCACGGTTGATGCGTGACGGCGGCATGAAGCCGGATGAATTTTACAGCGACAAGGGTGAATGGCTGACGCTCGACCAGTTAAAGGGTCGGGACAAACAGGCATTCAGTAAGGCAGGAATCAACTAACAAGGTCACTTCGGTGGCCTTTTTTTACGGCCGCAATCCGGATGGCAAGCGGCGCAACGGTCGGATGACCACACCAAAGGTATAAGCATGAAACTGAAAACAGTAGAAGTGAACGGTCAGAATTACGCGGCTCTCGATGATAATGGCCTGCCGGTCTATGTGCATGCAGATGGCAAAGAGATTGGTTTCGATGCTGCTCAGGCTGTCGGGAAAATCTCAGCACTGAATGGCGAGGCCAAATCACACCGTGAGGCCAAAGAAGCCGCAGAATCGAATCTGGCGAAGTTCTCCGGCATCACTGACCCGTCAAAGGCGCTGGAAGCTTTGGACATGATGACCAAAATCGACCAGAAAAAGCTGATCGACGCGGGTTCTGTTGACCAGGTTAAAACGGAAATCACCAAATCGTTTCAGACCCGGTTGGACGAAGCAAGTCAGCAGAATAAGGCTCTGCAAGGTCAGCTCTACAACGAGATGATCGGCGGTCGCTTTGCTGGCTCCCAGTTCATCACCGAAAAACTGGCGATTCCTGCTGATTTTGTTCAGGCCCGCTTTGGTCAGGCATTCAAAATCGAAGACGGTCAGGTCGTTGCCTATGACGGCAGCGGTAACAAGGTTTACTCCCGCTCCAAGCCCGGCGAAGTCGCAGGATTTGATGAAGCGCTGGAGTACCTGGTCGAGCAATACCCGCAGAAAGACCACATTCTGAAAGCCAGCGGCAATAGCGGCGGCGGCTCTCAGCAATCACAGCATGCAGCCGGACAAAAGACAATGAAGAGCGAAACCTTCAAAGGGTTGGGGCCTGTTGAGCAACGTTCTGCACTCAAAGACGGTGTCACCATCGTCGATTAACGATCACCAACTGCCACGCCTCGGATGGGGTTTGGTGCCTGAGCTGGATGGCTCAAAAAACCTCATATCAACTTAATAGGAAATCAAGAGATGGCGAATACGCTGACTAATCTAATCCCGACCATTTTTACCGCGCTGGACGTTGTTTCACGCGAACAGGTCGGCTTTATTCCTGCTGTGGCCCGTAACGCAAAAACTGACGCGGCGGCAAAAGGGCAGACGGTAACAGCACCAGTCGCGCCGGTTGCAACTACCGTTGATATCACCCCGGGTCCAGCTGCACCGAATACCGGTGATCAAAATATTGGTACCGTTAACGTACAAATCACTAAGTCCAAAATGGCAGCGGTTAAATGGAACGGTGAAGAGCAACTGGCTATCGGACCATCCGGTACCTACAACACCATTCTGGCTGACCAGTTCAAGCAGGCATTTCGTGCGCTGGCGAACGAAGTCGATGCTGACCTGGGTGCATTGTATTTCAACTCATCCCGCGCAGTTGGCACAGCCGGTACCGCTCCATTCGGTGTGAAAGATGACCTGTCTGATTTCGCTCTATCTCGCCAGGTGCTTACTGACAATGGTGCACCAACCACTGACCTGCAAATGGTCCTGGGTTCAGCGGCCATCGCCAACATGCGCGGTAAACAATCCGTTCTGTTCAAAATGAATGAAGCCGGCACGGATCAATTACTCCGCGAGGGTGTGATTGGTCGGGTTGAAGGCTTCAATATCCATGAGTCGGCGGGTGTTGCAAAAGTGGCTGCAACGGCTTCGACTGGCTATCTGGTGAACGGGGCTAAAAAAGAAGGCGATATCATCATTGCGGTAGACTCAGGCACTGGCGGTATCCTGCAGGGTAATACGGTGAAATTTGCGGGCGATGATAATACTTACCTTGTAGTGGCTACGACGGCGACCACTATCACATTGGCGGCACCCGGCCTGCGACAAGATCTGGCTGATGATGCTGAAATCACCGTTATTGGTGGCTTCACCGCAAACATGGCTTTTGACCGCAACGCATTCCTGCTGGCTGCACGTACTCCTGCAATGCCGCAGGGCGGCGATACCGCTGATGACGTGATGAACGTAACTGATCCAGTGTCTGGAATCACTTTCCAGGTGGCGCTGTACCGTCAGTACCGTCAGGTGCGTTATGAAGTTGGTCTGGCATGGGGTGTGGCATCCATCAAGCCAGAGCACGCGACCATCCTGCTGGCTTAAGCCTGGTTACAACCTCGGGGCTTCGGCCCCGTTTTCATGGAGGGCTTATGGCCGGACTGACGAAAGAACAACGGGCACAGCGCGAGGCTGAGAAAGCGCAAAGCCAGCCGGCGTTTATCTGCATGGTGACAGAGTTTCCGGCGTTCGAGGGCGCACCCACCAAAGCGAATGTGCATCCGGAAGAAGTTGAAGTCTGGAAAGCGCATGGCTGGAAAATTGAGGTGTAATCATGATCACCTTTATCGCAGTGGACGATGTTGATGCAGTGCTGGGTAGCGGATGGGCAGATACCGGCGGCAAAGCGAAAGCAGTGTTAATGGCTAATGCCTGGCTGAATGGCCTGTCACTGCGCCTGCCGTGCGACAAAGTAACGCATGAGCAAATCATCCCTGATGATGTGAAGACGGCAGGTGCCTATGCGGCTCTGTCAGCGTCTACTGGCGGCCTGTACCAGCAAAAGACTGATTCAGGATCATTGCTGAGTAAGTCTGTCGATGCTGATGGCGTGAGCGTATCGAAAACCTTTGCTGAACTGGATGCAAACAGCTCAACTCTGCTGGATTCAAACCTACAGCTGGCGATGGCGATACTGAAACCGTACGGGCTCAGCACATCGCAGGTCAGACTGGTAAGGGGGTAGTGTGGGCATTCGTGATGAGCTGCAAACCGAGATTGCCGCTGCTTTCGATGATGCTGGCGGCCTGGCTGATGCCGTTAACAAATTCACTGCCAGTTATGTCGTGGCCGGTGAAGTTGACCCGGTGACTGAGAAAACAACTAGCCAGACGGTCAGCTACTCGGGACGCGGTGTGTTATCAGACTATAGTCTGAGTCGCATCGATGGCGTAAACATCCTTCACGGTGACTTGAAGTTAACCGCGCTGACCAACGAAGTCACTGACAAGCCAGCAGAAGGGCATGTTGTTTTGACCGATGATCTGGTCTCTGGCGAACAGCAGGCGTACAAGGTTGTCACTGTTGGTACTGATGCGGCGAAAGCCACGTATTCTATCCAGTTGCGGAGGGCATAGCATGGCGAAAGGCTGGAGTTTTGACCCGTCAGAGTTTGCAGGAATGGTCAAAGAGGATGTCGGAAAAAAACTGAGGGTTATTTCCGTTCAGTTACTGAATGAGATTGTTATGACATCGCCGGTCGGAAATCCCGAACTGTGGATGAGTAAACCGCCTCCCGGCTATGTCGGCGGTACGTTCCGGGCGTCAAATCTTGTCAGTGTCGGTGAGCCTGATTACTCAGAGCCTGCCGGCCCCGATGAAGAAGGTTCCCGCACCATTCAGCAGGGGAATGCAGTCATCGCCACAGGCAAGCCTTTCTCAGTTATCTATATCCAGTCGAATCTACCTTACAGCGTCCCACTCGAAAACGGGCACTCAAAGCAAGCCCCGACGGGTGTCTACGCCAATGCATTTAACGGAGTAGCGCAGGCCAACAAATGACCCTTACCGAAATACGCAACGCTGTCATTAAACGAATGACGGTGCAGTCAGCCATGCCTGCAAATTCTGTGACCTATCCGAATGACCCGATTTTCGACCCGACAGGGAAAACCATCTGGGTGCGGTTAACCAATCTTCCCGGACTGGCTGGCGCGGTTGAAATCGGTGACGGCCCGGTTGTCCACCGTACCGGTACCATCATCATCCAGTTGTTCGTCCCATCCGGTGCCCGATCGCTGCTGATCACCGAAACGGCTGATGCCATTCGTGAATTGTTCGAGTTCCAGACGGACGGCGCACTGGATTACTTCGCTGTTTCTTGTATCGATGCCGGAGAAACCGATGGTTGGGCGCAGATGAATCTTTCCATCCCATACCGCGCTATGTAGCGCTTAACTTCGATAGGAGGCTCCTGTGAGTTCAGGCGCTAAAATCACGCTGGCTTACTGCCGCGAAACAACTGCCGGCACTACGCCGAATAACCCGTCATGGCTGTTGTGGAAACGCACGTCCAACGGGCTTAAACCTACGCAGAACATGATCGACAATGCCGAAATCGGCGGTACTCGTATGGCAAACGGTAAGACGCCGGGCACCACTGATGTTGGCGGTGATGTGGTCTGTAAATTCCGCTACGGTCAGCATGACCTTTTCCTGGCATCCTGCTTTGGCAGTGACTGGGCCGATAACAAGCTGGTTATGGGGAACGACCGCATCGCATTCTCAGTTGCCACATTTGCCTCTGACATCGGTGTAGCATCCATCGCTACCGGCTGTCAGGTCGGCACCTTCAAGCTTGAAATCCCGAACGATGGTGATTTGCAGGCTACCGTCACGCTATCCGGACTCGGCTGGGCTGACAAAGACGATGGCACCAGTTATTTCAGTTCACCAACTGATGCTGACGGCAAACTCCGTTTCTCATGCAAGCAGGTAACTGCAATCAGCCTGAATGGTGTAAGTGGTGGTGACGGATTCTGTGTCGATACTTTCAACATCCAATTCGATAACAACCTGCAGACCCAACGCTGTATCGGTACCGGCACTGGTTTTGCTGGAGCAAATATTCCGACCACGTTCACACCGTCCGGCCAAATCACACTGTCCTGGTCGAAATCAGCCTATGAGGCGTGGAAGAAAACACTCACCGGCGCATCAATGCCTTTCAGCTTCACGATCGCGAATGACGAAGGTTCGTATATCTTTAACTTCCCGTCTGTGCAGGTTGATGGTGACTGGCCGGATGGTGGTAATACTGACATCGTTCAGGTGCAGCTTAATATCACCGGTTCGGACACACCCCCGACCATTACCCGTGTACCAGCTGTAAAATCTCATTCACAGGCAGCTGCCGACTCAAATACTACAAGCGGGTCAACCGCTGGTTAATTCCTCATCTTTGCCCATGTCGTTCTGTATGGCGACTCGGGCCTTTTAACACGGAGGTATCATGTTAATTATTAATAAACATCTGGACGCTGATGGCACCCGTTGGATTGAGCCTGTCGCCGGGTTGAAACTGAAAGTTGGCAGCACCTCAAATCACGGTTTTAAATCCCGTACCGCGCTGGTTCGCCGCCACATCGATAAGCTGGACAGTCTGTTTAAAGCAGGTACCACTGATTTCAGCCTGGACGCTGTAGGTGATATCGACTCCATGGATGACTTGCTGCTGGAAACGTGCAGTCGTCACCTTCTACTGGATTGGGATGGTGTTGGCGAAGTGGTGAACGGTAAAGAGCAGGCGATCCCCTATACGCCGGAAGCCGGACTGGCGTTCCTACAACAAAACCCTGAGTTCTACTGGACTATCATTCAGACCGGTGCCGAGATTGCTGCTGGCAAAGAAGAACGGAAGCAGGATGCAGTGGGAAAGTAATAACCGCGCAGAAGTGGCTTAACCGTTACTCTGGGCTGGAGGGTGAACGTAATCGCTGGCGTGAAGAACGATTAGGTATCAAATCTGGAGACGAACCAGATGTTGATGAACTGACTGCACTACTATTGTCTTCCTATGCCACGATAAGCCGCGGCAGGCGATACACGGGAATGGCTGCATCACCTTTGCCAATCTCCATCAGAGATATTGATGCTTATCTGGCACCACGCCCGTTGGTGGTAGATCGTGAGTTATTCGAAGCAGCTATTTTCGCACTGGATGATGAATATCGGGCAGAATGGTCACGGCAACAACAGCAGGTCGAAGCGAATTCGGACGGTGACGAGGGCTGATTTGCTTTCCTTTGCATAATTTTAGTCCTAAATAGCTGCGCCAAATAGTAGATCACTTTAAGGGAACTCAGCCCGGATTGTGCGATCTGATCAATCGCCAAAC
>NZ_JAERJS010000053.1:0-11326 GCF_018257525.1 Tatumella sp. JGM130
GAGAAAAGCTCGGTGCTGTGTGTAGGGATTCACCCTGTGCCGTTAACGCTACAGTCAGAGAGGATTTTTAACGGGTCATCGATTGGCAGAGGGTGAAATCTGAGTATAAAAAAGGCCCTGCCGTAGCAGAGCCTGGATAAAATTTACGGATACAACAATTTCGCACTGTCCGTTCAGCGATTTAGTTCAAGTTAGAAACTTTGCTTGCGAACACGTAATTATTCCCCTTCCCGATATACAAAAAACCCCGCGATTTGATCGCGGGGAAAGCGGGACTTAAATGGAGAAGCCAAGCTTCAGAGAAGACCCTACGTCCCTCTGAATCCCTGACACTATTTAAGAGTAGTTTGTCTGCTCATAATTGAAAGTCTAGAAACTAAAAAAGGCCCGCAATTTGCGAGCCCTTCGAATTCAATTAGATGCGAAATATAAAAACCCCATCATTGGTGTCAAATCTACCCAAAAAAGTGTAATTCGTCAACTGCAATCGTTTGGGTTGCGTGAAATTACTCAAAAGAGATCGTTACCAGCCTCAACATGCTGTTAGCGTGCCCCTCTGATTTATCCAACTCAGCGATTAGCGATTCATAAAACTGACTGACGCCACGCTTCCATTGGTCAGCAGATAAAGCGGTCGCCACACCCCGATACACTACCTTCCCCGCCAGACGAGAATAACCTACCCCAGAACACCGACTGCATTCCTTTTCCGTGAACACCCCACTTGCTTCAGTTTTCTCCCGATCACATGCTCGGCCAGTACCATGACAGTCTTTACACCTGGCTCCGGGTGTTGCCGCTGAACGGGACCATGACGCAAAGGCGAAAGTTGCGAGTGTTTGCACCACTTTTCCCTTAACCTTTGTTTCAAGTTTGCGTAAGGCTGCCACCTTGTCGCAGTGCTTTAATCCATGCTGTGTCAGTAACTGAATTGCCTTTCGTTTGTCGTTCTCACTCAGATCCATTTTGCCGCTGAAAGCTGTGAATCCGAGTTGAGAGCGACTCTGCACCATCCCGAACGCTCCCATAACGTCAGTACCGGTTAATGCCTCTGATGCAGTTGCTCGTGGGGAATCAGTGAATTGCGGGGATTTCGGGCTGTGAAACTTAATTGTATTTTCGAGATTCATTCTTCCTCCGGGGTGTGGCATCCCATGATTGCCAGTGAGCGGGTTTTACATCCGGAACTATCGGGGTGAAATAGTTGAGGAGTTTGGTTAGCCAGATCATGAATCCTCCCGCTGTTTAATCAGCTCTCTGGTTTTCTTCCTGTAACGCACCCTGAGCAATTCCAGTTCTTCCCTGGCGTATCGGTGTGGCTCGTTGTTGTTTTCGAGCGCCTCGACCCGCTCAGTGCCGATTTTGGCTATCAGATTGAGACGGTACGGACCGATATTTCCGGAGTGGTGGGTATTACAGGCTGAGCATTGGCTATTACAGTTGTCCTCGTTGAACCGAAGCTGACTTGCCTTGGCCGTAGTCCGGTAGTGCCCGGCGTGATAACTGACTGCCGACCGACTGCCGCAACTGATGCAAACCTCCCCGTCCCGCGCCCTGATGAAGTCGTTAAATGCCCGCTGGGTCATGTTCATCCAGTGGCTTAATGGCTTCAGGTCTGCTTTACGTTCCCGGTGCGCTTTCCGATCGGCAATAGCCTGCCGCTCAGCCTGTTTAGCTGATTGGTGCTTGCTATATTGGATTGCGCAGGATGGTGAGCAGACTATCTGGGTGGTGGTGCGGGGGAAGTATTTCGATTTACAGTGGCGGCAAGTTTTTGGTTTCGGCTTCTTCTGCCTGACCATCATCACCTCCCAGGTCGTAAAAGTTAGGGCTCTTTGCGCTGTAAAGCTCACCACAGGTATCACAGAGCTGGTTATCAGTGGCCGGGAATCCGCAGGCAGTGCAGTCAGTTTGCATGACACCCCCTGAGGTAACTATCCAGCAGTTTTACACGGCCAACAGATGGCATTGTGCTTTTCCGGTAAACATTGGCCCACGCCCGTGCAGGATCGGTTTTGAACTGAATTTTGTCGTTATCAATCAACCACCGGAGGTCCTGGTTTACTTTGCTGGCGTGAAACCCTGTTGCTGCGACTATTTCACCGTTGGTTAACCAGCGGCCGTCCTCGAATAGGTCGAGTATCTTTTGTCGGTATGGTGTCATGCTGACCTCACCATAAGCCGTTTGCCAAATTCCATTAGCTGGTCACGGTCCACTGTTTTGAACTGACACGAACCTGTCGGCCACGGGTGCCAGATAATCAGGAGTGAGCCTTTGTTATTACCTCCGACCGGCTTTCCGGTTTGTGACGAAATGAACGCCAGGCGGCCGCCAGTGATCAGCCGGATTTCACTCGCAGTTCTGACTGCTTCTTTGAACCAGCCCACCGATGTATCGGCCGGCAACAGCATCACGCAGCCAACATGGTTAAGTTCTTTCTCCTTCGCAGCCTTTTCGACAAACGGTAGCGGCGCACTGTACGGCGGGTTCAGCCAGGCGTAACCGCTATCGACATAATCACCCCAGTCTGTCCGGAGCGTGTCCTGTTCGGCGGTGATGAACTTGCGGCAAAGCGCATTATGCGGGCTGGCGGCTGCATCAAGCTGGAACTGAAATTCAGCATTGAGAGCGCGGAAAATCTCCGGCGGAGTTTGCCAGGTATCCTTGTGCTCTGTCGGCGTGTTGGATTTGTCTGTCATAAGACTTCCTCAGAAAAAGGCATACAGCCTGTTTAAAATGTTCAGGTCTTTGGTTCCCGAGAATATGTGTTTGATGGCGGCGTTAATCAGTGCGCTGTACACCCTCTCGAATTTCTCCTGGTCCATGCTGGCGAACGCCAGACTTTTCGCTTCTGTCCGGACGTCACCGTTTAACCGGATTGTCTGGACATAGAAACCAGCCAGTATCGTCAGATCTTTACGGAACCGGTCAAACTGGCTGTGTTCGTCCATATGCTCCAGGCCGGCACGATTGGCGCACCAGTGATCGAAGCAAAAGCCAAAGAAGGCCATTACCTTGCGGTGAAAAGCTGGGTTACGGGTCAGTTTGATTTCGGCGGTGTAGATTTCACCGGTTTTGAAGCGCTGGAGTCGTTCGAGGTCAATGTCGTTTGCTGGAGAGAATACGCCGCCTGAGTGTTTCACCAGGTCGAATTGCATTTTCACTTCTCGATAATGAATTTAATACAAGTACGTTCAATTTATAACAATGAAAAGGGCCGCAAATAAGCGGCCCTGATAGTGCGTCATCATGCAATTATATTTTCCTTAACGGCTGCCCTTCTTCAGCCCATGATCTTGTCATCGCAAGTAAAGCCAGTAACTGCTCTTTATCCATTGCGATGTGACCATTTTTATTAATCAAAAATATCAATTCTCCATCTTGCTCAATTTTAAAGCCAATCGCGTGTTCAGTATCAAATATCTGCATGTATCCGCCACGTTATGAGTCGCAGAATAGCGACTGCCGTATAAAAGTAGTCTGTATTGGGCTATATGTCATGAGATATATCTTATTTTATACCGACAGAGTGATATTTTAGCTTCTAAAGCTCATTTCCATCACTTAGAGCCATGACTAATACATCAATAAGCACCGATACTTCACCGGCCATCAGACAGAAATCGGCGTCAAACCGTGCCGCGACGTCTTCCCGGTCGATATCGTTGTTCTGCTCCAGTAGTTCAGTGGCTGGCTTGATACGCTTCAGTTGTAGGCTGTCAGTGAGCGTAAACTGAATACGCTCCTGCCAGTCAATGCCTACGCTGGTAACGCGCTTCCCGGCTTCGATATGGGTTGATACCTCATCGCTGACCAGGGCCTGTTTTTTACAGCGGACGGTTCCGCCTTCTTCCAGCACCGCTTCCAGTTCGGCTTCGTCCAGTAGCGACATTCCTGCCGGTGTATTGCCGTCCCGCACCCACTCAGTCATCGTCAGCTCAACTGGAGTTTCCATAGTCAGGGGCACGACAGGCAGTGAGCCGAGTGATTTACGCAGCAGCGCCAGGCAATCTTCAGCTCGTTTCGCGCTGGAGGCATCAACCACAATCAGCTTGCCCTGCGTGTTAATCCAGATACGTTCCTGCGTATAGCGACTGAATGCCCGGGGTAAGAGCGAGTGAAGGACTTCGTCCTTCAGGCTGTCTTTCTCGGTCTTTTTCAGCTTGCGCTGCTGCTCAGCTTCCAGCTTTGCGATCTTCGCTTCCAGTGCCTGCTTGATAACCGGTGCCGGGAGGATTTTCTCTTCGCGCTGAATGGTAAGCAGGATGTGGCCACCGGAGATATGGGCCAGTTGGTCGCTGAATGCTTCGCCCATTGGCGGTACCCAGCCAGCTCTTGCCATGTCCTGCGATCCGCACGGCGTGAACCGGCAGTGCTCCAGTAATTCTTCCAGCTCGTCCAGGATAATGACGTCACGGGTCATACGGTAAATTGCCGCATTCTTAAAAAATTCCATCGGGTAGTCCTTCGGGTTGGTTGTGGATGAAGTATGTTGGGGTAGTTAGTTTGGGTATTTCGGCGCCTTAGAGCACTGACTTCTAACGCATATGAGATTTAAGGATATTTTTTAGCTTAGCCACATGGTCTACCATGCTCATAATTAACACTGGAGAGGTAAGCAAATTGAAAATTAATCACATAACGCAGGTACCTGATGGAACGTTGTTCGATGCTAACCATGATCCACGGATTCTTGAATTAAGAGAAAAAGCGAAATCTATTTGTTACGACTACAATGCTACCAGGCCAGGCAGCCAAAAATTACGGACCTCCATGATTCAGCAATTACTCAAAGGCTGTGGCGACCATCCCACGATTGAGCCCCCATTTGTCTGTGATTATGGGAAAAATATCTCGATTGGTAATTACTTTTACTCAAACCATAACCTGATAATCCTTGATACTTCTGAAGTGACAATCGGAGACAATGTTTTCATCGCACCAAACGTGAGTATTTATACGGCCGGGCACCCTCTTGATGCAAAGCGTCGCAATCAGGGACTTGAATACGGTAAGCCTGTGAGCATAGGTAATAATGTCTGGATCGGAGGTGGAGTGACCATCACTCCGGGTGTAACCATCGGAGACAACTGTGTCATTGGAGCCGGGAGCATTGTTACCAAAGATATACCGCCAAACATGCTAGCTGTCGGGAATCCATGTCGAGTGTTGAGAGCTATCAGCCAGGATGATGCTGACCGTGAGTTTTTTTGACATTTGGTGAGCTGCAGCCCAATTGAACAGAATACACTGAGTATTCCTTCGGGTTAGTTGTGCCGGGACTGTTTCATCATCTGCCGGATATTGGCGATGTGTGATTTTGCTGTTTGGGTAGTTGACGGTATGTGCAGCTGGGGTATCTGCTTGCGCGGCTCGGGAATTTCTTCACCGGAGGTTATCCGGTCAGTCATGGACTTTAGCTGCTTCCCGCACCGCTGCCGCAGTTCTGATTCCGTCAGGTTGCCGGCCTGCATCTGGCTGTACAGGGTGGTGATCATCCAGTAATCCGCGTTGTTCTCCCAGGGATAGTTCTCAGGACACTCGTAGAATCCGCGTTCTCCGCAGTATTTCATCACCCGCCGGTACAGCTCGTCAGCATCCGGCAGTCCGGCGGCATGGCAGGCTCCGGCCTTACACTGCTCGATGAACTGACCCGGTGACGGCATAAACGGAGTATCTTTCGCCCTCGCCCATTTCATGCCAGCCGTCAGCTGTTCCCGGGAAGTGATCCCGTTTTCAGCGAAAGCAGCAATCCACTGTTTTTTTGCGGCTGATTCGTCTGCCGGAGTGCGCAAATTCGTTGCGGCCGCCGCCGGGAATACCTGCCTGAACTGCCGGAACAGCGCATCGACCAGGCTCTCAGCCTCGCTGTTAACCACGTTTTGGGATGGCTTGTCAGGGTAGTTACCGGCGATCTGAGATAACGAACTGGCGTCACGACTAGCGACTGCCTGGAGTAATCGGCTCATATAAAATCCTCCCATGATTCAGCGCTGTTCCAGTGTGGCTCAGGCTGCTGGTTAACTGGTGGGGCTGGTCTGCCCTTCGGTTTGAATAGTCCCTGGTAACCGTTGGCGATACTGGAATCAATCACCGATGCCGGGTTATGCCCTTCGTCGTAGCATTCGCGTAGCAACTTGAAGGCCTTGGTCACAGTGACCTGAGTTTTGATTGGCTTACCAGACTGACGACGGTATTCAACCCATTCGCTCCAGGACTGGCTGTTCAGGAAGTCAGGAACGGGAATACTCAGGGGGTCAAATTTCGACGATTCCCCCTTGGGGGATTTAGGGGGTTTATTACTTTCTTTCTTTTCTTTTGGATAATGTCTTTTGTGTGTCTCTGGATTAGAGACAGGTAAAGTCTCCAACTTAGAGACACTTTTTGTCTCTGGCTTAGAGACAAAGTTACTAACTTGGAGACACTTGCTGAATTGCCACGCCGAAACCTCCTTGTTAACCCCGATTTGATTCCCTTCCATTAACAGGCAATTCATTGAAAGCAGTTCTTTTTTTGCTTTGTTGACGTTCTGTCTCGATATCCCGGTAACCTGAGATATCTGCTCGTCAGCAATGCGATCTGTTTTCTTGTTGAAGCCATACGTTTTACGGATGTAAGCCATCATGACCTTCAACTGACGCGCTGTTAAATCGGCGCTTGCGATAGCCTCCAGTAGCTCGTTAGCGATTTTGGTATAACCATTATCGGTATCGACCACACGGCGCTCCACGGCCCGGAGATCGGGCCTGATTGGTGAAACGTTTTCATATGCGAGGTTCATTAAACCTCCCCTTGCCGGATACCGGCTCTGTAATCTTCCAGGATGCGAAAGATTTCGTCTTTCACACCAAGCGGGACATGAATAAATTCAGGCCCTGCAGTTCCCTCTGATGCATCGACCAGAAGCTCCAGCACTCGCCTGGCTTTCGATGCACTGAACAGCGGCATAGCGTCAGCACGGGTTATTTTCTTCTTCCCCGCGGCCTTAGCCTTATCCAGTTGCCCGACTGCAACAGATATCGCATGCGGACCGTGCTCACGGGATAACGCCACCGCAGTTGTTGCCGCGACCTCGCCAGAACGAACCATGTCGAGCAGCTCAGTGCCACAACGGACCAGATCCAGATGCAGGTTAACGTCCGATACTGACCGTTTAACCTTTCTGGCAATCTCTGCCGGTTCCCATCCCTGGTTAATCATCCGCAGATACGCAGAGCCACGCTCAATCGGTGTCAGAGGCTTACCCTGGGATGAGGTGACCATAAACGCGATACGGTCAGCATCAGACCCGACGAAGTCCTTACACTCAATGCGCAGGATCGGGTGCCCTGCTTCCGTAGCGGCCAGCGCCCCGTAATAGCGGTGGTGACCATCCAGAATCTTGATACCCTTCTCTGTGACCTGAACGGCCAGCGGTGGCAGGTATTCACCGGCAATGAACGCATCCCGGAATTCGGCAACATGCTCCTGATCGATTTCACGGACGTTAAAGCCCGGCTCGACGTATAGTTCAGACAGCGGTACCACGTAGGTTTTGTTAACTGACGTGCCGGTACCGTTTTTCTCTTTGTGCTTGTAAAGCTGATAAAGTGAAGACATAATTACCCCTGTAAATTGATCCAGTTAAAAATCAATTGTTATCTGTGAAGAATCCTCGGCGGCTACCGGGGATTTTTTATTGGTGAGAGCTTTAAATACTTCCTGAAACGCCCTGCTGATCGGACTTACGTCTGATGCCATTCCGAAAGCACAAAGCACCGAAGCAATAAATCTCCAGTCCGTTCTGCTTATCTTCGATTCGTGACACCCTACGAGAGCCGCCAGCTTGCGCTGCGTTAATGTGGCAAGGTTGATGAGCAAGTCAGTCTCTGCTCGGTCTATGGCTCTCTGAGAGAGCTTGCTGTTACTTGCGTTATCCATTGCTTAATATCCTTATGTGTTTAGTTGAGTGATCAGCAAAGGCTGTCACTTGAGTTGGTCCCTGGTATTCCGAGGGTGGCTGACTGTTAAAGAGCGGGTGGTACTAAGCGGCAGTTGGTGGTAACAAATCATCCAAAGATACTGATGCACCTTTAGTGTTTAAAACCTGGAGAATCTTTCTGCTCATTGAAATGCTTAACTCTCGTCGGCCATGCTCGTAATGACAGATAGCACCGGCAGTCTTTAATCCAATGGCAGAAGCGAGTTCTCCTTGAGTCATGCCCAGCCGCTTACGGATAGTTCGTAGGTTGTTCATGATGTCCTCCTTTTAATATGAGAAAGTATACATTCCGTATCCCAACCAAACAAGTGAAATATACATTTTGTGTATCGATTATATTTATACGGATTGTATTATTTAGGGATGAATATGAAATGGTATGAATTAGCCAAGATCCGAATGAAGGAACTTGGGGTGAGTCAGGAAAAATTAGCAGAACACCTTGGGTTAACTAAAGGTGCGATTAGTCACTGGCTTACCGCAAAAAGAGAGCCGAGCATTGATGAAATAGCAAAGGTGATGGATTTCCTAGGGTTCAAAGAGTTTACCGTGAACCGAGATGGGACAGTCTCCGCTGCTTCTGGCAATCAAAATGTAAGTGACTTTGAGCCATATAAACCAGGGAAGGAATACCCTGTTCTGAGCTCTGTACAGGCCGGTTGCTGGGCCGAGGCTATAGAAGCCTATACCATCAATGATGTGAACGAATGGCTAGAGTCTGATGCGCATATTCAGGGCGAGGCGTTCTGGTTACAGGTCGAAGGTGACTCGATGACTGCACCAACCGGAATGAGCGTCCCTGAGGGTATGTATGTGCTGTTTGATACTGGCAAAGATGCCATCAACGGTAGTCTGGTGATTGCAAAGCTGGTCGATTCCAATGAAGCCACATTTAAAAAGCTGATTATCGACGGTGGTCAGAAGTACCTGAAAGGTCTAAATCCGGCATGGCCTATGGTCCCTATTAATGGAAACTGCAAAATCATCGGCGTCGCAGTAGAAGCAAAGATGAGATTTAAGTAATACTAAGAGTACTTTTACGGGTAACCAAGAAGATAAAGATATCACCACCATAGAAGATTGAATGTCAATGTCCATTGAGCACCCGTCTACTTAAAGTGGCGGGTTTTTTAATAGGTGCCTTATATTAACTTCACCATTATTATATATTGATTTAATTAGTGGGCGTTATGACCGGAAGCAATAAAACGTTAAAAAAACAAATCCAGACCCACTTATTAAATAATGCCCTTTATCTTTAGTGATAAAAATCCCTTTTTATCATGATGCTATTATACTAGCGTATAACTTGTTTTTGTATTTGGTAGGATGTTTCATCAGGATACCAGCCCCAACCCCATCCCGGCATGTAAGTATTATAGGCTGCCCCCCACTGATTTTGCCAGTACGGTCCAAAACCATAATCCATAACACCTATTGGCATTATGTCATCTCTCACCTTCCAAATTTGATAACCAATAAGATCTAAGCGAATGAAATTATAATCAAAATTACCAACCCTACCTTCAACTATGCTATTTACAGTACCAACCACTGTAACAAAGTGCCCCCTCAAAGAAATAGGATCTATGAATTCGTTCGCTTTCACCATCACTCGGCCTTGGTAATTCCGGTTTATCTCAGGGCGAGCACTATCATTTAGAGGTAGAGTGACAATTTCAAAGAGAGTTTCTTTGTTATTATTTATGACATTTGTGACTCGCCCACCGATTCTTACTTCCCTTCCTTTATAAAAGGGAAAGTCTCCATACATGGTTGAATATGTTTCATTTTTTACTGCGCTGTTAGTTCCTTTGATTGATTGAGGGATAGATACACAACCTGACAACATAACTGCTGCTATCGCAATAGCTACTAATTTAATTTTCATGACGACCCCATTCATTGATGATTATCAACACTAAATAAATCAATACATCGACAATTGCTCATAATCATATATCAGCACAAAGGAATTTGGTTGTTTTATTGTTATTTAAATGCATCACTAAAAACTATTATACCTAATAAAAAACGCCCACAAATCAGACATTACTGCTCATCCTCATGCGGGCGAAGGGTGGATGCCAATTCACTATATAAATCATAACCATACAAGAGATATACTATAATATGGAATATTTCATAATCCCCATAAGAACACCTACTCCTTAAGGAAAATTAGAATGTATACGATGCACTAATCATCAGGTCATTAGATGATGCTTTAATTTTAGACCTATAGGACTCTCCGTCATACGAACGAGATACGTCAGCCTTACCGCCATCAATATATTTATAGCTCGCGTCAATAGCAATATTTTCGGTCAGTGAATATTTAACACCTACACCTACATCCCATGCGAAGTTTGTTTTTGAACCAGACATGCTTCCGTTTGTATCAGCTGAAGATAATTCATTATTTAGCTTAACATCAGCAACACCCAGGCCAGCTGTAATGTATGGTGTAAAGTCAGATTGATTATGGAAATCATAGTAACCATTAAGCATATAAGTATCTAAGCGTACTTTATTACGGGTACTAACACTACCATCATCAGCTTGTCCAACTGATTTACTTTTTCCTCTGAACATTGATTCAATTTCAACCCTCATAGGAAATTGGTACTGTGAATAAAAATCATAACCTACCGCAACACCACCACCAAAAACACCTCGAGTCTTATCAGCAGATTTTGAATGGTTGCCAGCAAAATCATAATTAATATCATGATTTCGGATGATAGAATCACCAATTTTACCACTTAAATAAATCCCAGAGGTTTCTGCAGCTGAAGCATATCCAGCAGACATAGATAAGATGGCTACTGCTGATGCTGTGATGATCTTTTTCATGAGATAATTTCCATTCAGTTTGTCAGTTCAGTAAATTAATTTTATACCATAAATAAAAAATCTGCCGAAATCCTGAGGTGAAATCTAAAAAAATTTGAACTTTTTTGACCTAGTGCAAAAAGATCCCCCTCAGTGGCAGTTATTAAGCAGATGGAAGGAAGATCCGAAGCTACCCTGTATAACTGGCGTAGTTACAAATCGTGCCGTGGCTGGCGGATAAAGGTGTTCATTTGGCAAGTGAATCCACGCTTTACCACGATTTTCGCCGGTCAGGTGAAGTGCACCGCCGAGGGCGTCAGGCACGGCAACATAAGGCCACAGTCACGACAACCTGTACCTCCACCGGGCCCTGTCAGGTCTGGTCATGGAATATGACCTGCATATGATAACTGACCTGTACAGCCGGAAAATCACTAAATAGCTGCGCCTAATACCGCTACACTTTTGCCAGACCCTGTTTTCTGCCGGGAAACGGGCTGACGGTTTCC
>NZ_JAERJS010000054.1:0-11102 GCF_018257525.1 Tatumella sp. JGM130
TCACCAACGACTGACTTTGCTTTAGCGCGGATTTCTTCAATCAGCCGGTCGGTGTAATCACCACTGATAAACGCCGCTTCCAGTTCACCTGCCGTCTTTGGCAGGCTGTAAAGCTGTAACTCTGTGCTTTCCATAATCCTCTCCTGAATGTGGGTCATATAACCGCCCACTCAGTGAATGGACGCTGATATGACAGACATAAAAAAGGCCTCGCCGTAGCGAAGCCAGATTGAGTTAGTGCCTGTTTTTACCGGGTCAGGCTCCCGTGCCCGCCGTACCCCTACAGCAAGTTCTGGTGTAATATCTGAACACCCCTACAGTGTTGAGATTTATCCTATGCCAGAAGAAAAAGGAATATTAAGAAGAATTAGCGACGTTGCTGCCACAGCAAGCGGGAGCCTCAAAGGTGCTGTAGACCTAGCAAAAGAAGTCAACGCCTTGCAGGTCGATTATAATGTTAAGACTAAAACTATTGATTTATTAGATATGCTTGTTGATGCTCGTACCAGTCAGTTCGAGCTAACGGAGCTTTTGGACGAAGCAAAAAATAAAATCATTGAACTCGAAAATCTTTTGAAAACAAAACATGAGTGGGATAGTCAAAAACTTGACTACGAACTTTACCATCCGATTCCCAGCACGGTAGTCTACCGATTGAAACCATCTGATGGCTCTGAGTATCAACCTCATTATCTTTGTGTTAAATGCTATGAATTTAAAGTGAAGTCTATACTTCAATATAAAACTTCCAACGCGGCGTTTACAACGATGTGTTGTCATAACTGTCAGTCCGAATACAAGTTCCCACTGGAATACCAAAAACAGAAGAAAACTCCAGACCCATTAGGGAGTAGTTATTAGATAAAGGTTAAACCTCTAATGCTGAGCCGCTATTCATTTGAGCACATCCTACGTTACAAGATGCTGGTCCAGCTTCTCGCCACTCCCTCCTACGCTGACATTCATCTCTCAGCGTAGTTATTGCTAGTTTTATAGCCTCTTCAAAGCTAATCCCTTCACCGTCAGCCAATTGCTGAACAGCTGCTCTCAGTTCTTCATCGTGCTTTTCCATACATTACCTCACACTAAAGGAATAGACCGGCCTCTGACCTTCTGACGGCCGGTGCATGTTACCCGGTCACTCTTGGTGCGGTGGCCGGCTGAATAAATTGCTACGTCTGGCATACACTGAGATACCTGCTCAGGGCGATTGCGCCAGTTCGGTGCTTTCAGTGCCCGCTCAACGCGATCAACTGGTTTAAGCTGCATTGCTTCGGCTGCCTTGCGGGCGTTGAACTCTGCCATGCGGCGTCTGTTTCTGTTCATTGGGATTTCCTCTGTAAGTTCTTTGGTGGGCGAGTCAGCGCGGCATTGCGGCCCTGTCTCAGCCTTGTGCCCCTTGCCGTCCCGATACAGCGACAGACTGAGATCTGCCATTGCTGATTAATTTTGTGCTCGGTGACTCACCCCCGAAGAACTCACTTCGGCCTGTGTATTCACAGGAACCTTGTTTTTAAATAGCAGCCTGACTTCATGTCCGGCGCGGTAGGTAGTCCGTTTACCGCATCGATGTTTCGTTTCGATGTGCTTATTTAAAACTATGGTTGTTTTCATGTCAACAACAATGGTTGTTTATTTTCGTTATTTTTTCTTAATGCGGTTTTATTGGGTTGTTTTATCTCAGAATACAGACGAAAAAAAATCCGCACATTGGCGGATTTTGTGAGCTTTCTTGCATTTAGATTATGACTGAGTACCAGAACACCCTGCCGATAACTTCAATTTCGTTGGCATCGACTTCCTGATCGGCAAACTCGTCTTTGTTAAAACTTCGGATGCTTATTTTATTGTTTGGCATCTTGTAGAGCTGCTTTATGCGCTTGAGTCCACCGTGATTTATGGCATACAGCTTTCCATCAGTGATTTTTTTATTGTTGGTATCAACGGCTACTGTTGTGCCATCCGGCATTACTGGCTCCATGCTGTTACCGGTAGCCGGGAAGCATAGAACTCCCGATCCATCGGTATTAGCGCCTACTCTACGGAGCGTTGATTTCGAGAGGCGAAGCATAAAACCATTGTGATCCTCTGATCCGTAGGTCCCATCCCCGCAAGCGAATTCAATATCTTTTAAAAAATGCACTTCTACTTCATCATCCTCAATAGGTGTTCTGCTATCCCATGGCGACAGCCGCCCCCATTTACTTTCATCAGGAACGGATTCCCCGCCTTTGTCCTCCCCGGTTGCTAGCCAGATAGACGGCACCCCAAGCACCTCCGCAATTTGGCTTGTATATGAGGATGATGTTGCCAATCCCTTCTCCAATTTTTGGATTGCAGCCTGGGATATACCAACCATCTCACCAAGCGCTTTCTGGGATAGGCCCTTATTTTTCCGCGACTCGCGCAGTCGTTCAGCAAAAGTAGTTTTCATATTAAGAACCTACAACGTAGGTTGTTCATGTTCAAACGAATATAGTTGTTGCAAATAAAACAACTAAAGTTTTATAATGACAACCATAATCACAATGGAGGTTGTTATGAACAACGTAATTAAAACCGCCATTGACCATGTTGGCTCACAGAAGAAACTCGGTGAAGCCTGCGGGGTTACTCAACAAGCGGTAGGTAAATGGTTAAGTGGGAAAGCCAAAGTTTCCCCAGACAAGGTTCCCCTGGTCGTTAAAGCCACGAAGGGTCTTGTCAAAAGTTACGAGCTTCGACCAGACATGCCTCACTTGTTCAGAAAGCCACGGTCAGCGGCATAGATTTATAGAAACATCGCTCTTTTACAATCTGCCACCCTCGGAATACCAGGGACCAATTTAAGTGACAGCACCTGCTGATCACTCAACTACACACACAAGGATTTAATCAAATGGAAGTAACAACCACACGCAACAACGCTCGCGCAATTGAGAGCAAGTTATTGAACAAAATCGCCTTAGTCGGGCTGACCAACGTAGCGAAAGCTGTTGGCGTCGATAAGTCTCAGGTGTCGCGCTGGAAGGCTAATTTCATTCCGAAGATGTCACTGCTACTGGCGGTGCTGGAGTGGGGCGTGGATGACGAACAGATTAACGAGTTGGCCCAGCGGTTACGGGTATTGCTCACAAATGAAAAGACCCCAAAGAACGGCGAATTCTTTGAGGCCTAATTGCTAATTACTGTATCAATCAACAGGGGTAATTATACATGAAAAATACGAAGAAAATCCAGGGTAAGGGACCAGAATTTCACCCGGAAAGACCGGTCAGTCTGGTCGATGTTGCTGCTCACAACCGGGCCTTTGCTGCCCGGCTTATTGGTGAGTACCGACTGGCTAAAGCGGGGGTGAAGAATGGTCGCCGTTAGACATTTATCACTGGTTCAAAATGAGCCGGTAAACGAAGAACTGGAGCGCAAAGTGGCCGACACCGATGATGGTTTCATCATGCTGGCAATGTCGCTTTATGAGGCGTTGATCGGGGCTAATCTCACCCGGAATCAGGCCAAGGTGGCACACGCTGTATGCCGTAAGACATATGGCTTTAAGAAAAAAATGGACAGGATTGCAGATAGTCAACTCGCAGAGATTTGCAGGATCAGCAGACCCAAGGCAAACATTGCCAAAAATGAACTTATCTCAATGAAAGTTCTGGTAAAAGATGGTGGCAAGATTGGCCCCAACAAAAACATATCTGAGTGGTGTATTCCTGACTGTTCCCAAATAGATAACATTGTTACCAAATCGGGAACAAATAATGTTACCAAACCGGTAACTCAGGGTGTTACCAAAACGGAACACACAAAAGATATTATTCAAAATATAAAAGATAAAACCCCCCTAACCCCCCAGGGGGGAGACTCAAAGCTCGCCCAGGAGTGTCTTGATTTTTATAACCACATCACGGACAGCAGGTGCGCATCACCAGAGCCTTTTGAAAAAGCCCTTAGGACTATCAAGGCGAAAGGGACTTGCTACAGCGCAGAGGAAGTGAAGCTGGTTACTGAATGGGCCGTCACTGTCTGGAAAAACAAACCATCACCGAATAACCTTTGCCGAATGACGCGGTTTGATACTTACCTGTCTGACGCTCTGAAGTGGAGCGAAGGCTCTGAACGAAATCCGTCCCCGTGTCCACATGAAAAACTAATCAGCCTGTGGAATGGCAAGTTCCCGGACCGAGCTGTGGAATCTCATGAGTGGAACAAATCACGTCCGGCATACCGTGCTATGGAGCGTGTCTGGAACGGCAAAACCAACAGCGGCGCATGGCGTGAAGAGAAACACATCGCCACTGTGTTCGACCTGATCCGCAAGTCCAGATTATGCGATGGTTTACACGACAAGCCATGGCTCACTCTCGACTGGATTCTCGACGCCAAAAACTGGGCGAAGGTTTACGAGCAGGCGCGCCGGGAATATAAACTTTCGGTACAGGGAGTTACTCAATGAATAATTCATCACGTTATGCCGATATGTACGTTGAGCAAAGTGTGATCGGCTCGATGCTGCTTGCGTCCTCAATCGAAGAGCTACAGGACGGCGCAATGGACGCCATTGAAAATTTGGCGGCTGATGATTTCACAAGCGCATCTCACAGGCTGATTATCGGCGCAATTAAGCGACTCCACTTCAGCGGCGCTAAGATTGACCTGCTAACACTGAGTGCAGAGCTTGAGCAGACAGGAGAGATAGAATTAGTGGGTGGGTTCTCCTACTTGGCTGAAATAACAAAAAACACCCCTTCAGCGCGCAACCTTGGTGCCTATGCCACAAAACTGAAAGAGCTTTCGCTTGGGAGAAAAGCTCAGGCCACGCTTCACGCAGGTATGACGAAACTTCAGGATCCGGGCCTGACACCACTGGTGGATATTATCGGAGGAATACAGTCGGAAATTGGTTCAATTGAGACTCAACAGGAGTCCGGAACGCGCCATATCATGGACGGCATCAATATTTCCATTGACGAGATTGAGTCCATCATCAGTGGTGACATTTGGAAGCACCGCACTCAGCTTGGAATGAAAACAATCGATGAGGCGTTCGGAGGTTTTAATAACACCGATTTCATCGTCGTTGGCGGCCGTCCTGGTATGGGTAAAACCATGTTCAGCACGACAGTAACCGAGTGTGTAGCACTACACAGCAAAAAACCGGTCTTATTTTTCAGTCTGGAAATGCCTATTGAGCAGATATCCCAACGTGTAGCATATCACCGTGCCCGCATCAGCAAGGAGCAGCTTCTCAATGAGGAAAATAAAGGTGTTTGTGATGCGGCATGGGCAAAGCTTAGTATGGCTCTTCAGGACTTTCAGGGTGCCCCGATTCATATCAACGACAAAACAGCCTTAAGCGTTCACCAGATTCGGTCTGAGGCTCGAAGGATGCACAAGCAGACTGGCGGCCTGGGTGTAATCATCGTGGACTACCTCCAGAAGATGAAAATGACCAACCCTGAGAATATGAACCAGTCAGTGGGTGAAATAGCAACGGGGTTGAAAAATCTGGCAAAGGAGTTGAGGTGTCCGGTCATAGCACTGGCACAGTTAAATCGTAACCTTGAGCAGCGCGCCAACAAACGACCGGTAAACTCCGATCTGCGTGAATCTGGCGTTATAGAGCAAGAGGCTGACGTTATTTTTATGGTCTACCGGGATGAAAAGTATAACCCTCAAACTGAGATGAAGGGCGTTACAGAAATCATTTGCACCAAGTCCCGTCACGTACCCGGCGCTGAAAAATCCTACTACTTTAGCAGTGCGCTTTCAGGATTAGATCCGCTAGACTTTAAGTCCCTGGCAAACAGCGGAAGCTATACGGAAATCGACTGTTAAAACTAATGAGGCCTGCAATGACACTGAAAAAACTGGATGTAGAAGAGCACTTAAACCGCCAAAAAGAACTGGCAGAAAAAGTGATAGTGGACGGGGATTACATCCTGTTAGCCCTGCCCGAAGGGAAAATCGATAAGTGGTATGAAGTTCCTCTGTCCGGGCTAAAAACTCATGAGCAGATTATTTCCTGGATATTCCACTTAACCTCGAAGTCCTGGATTGAAAAAGATGTTCTCAGACGGTTTATCCAAGTTGTTAGTGAGCTTAAAGGCATAATCCTTTAGCCAAAAAACACAATTAATCTGATGAACAAAGCCGCTTAATGCGGTTTTTTTGTGCCTGAATTTGGAGAGGAAGATGCTCAAAGATAAATATGGCTATGAATGGCAACCGTTTCTGATGGACTTCATCGCTTACCTGAAATCAACAGATGATTCGACCTGGTGTACGGATGTTGTAAGAACGAAGGACGGAAAAGGCAATTGCCTGTACGGCCATCTTAGTAATTTCTGCGGACACGCCGGTGATGACAATGTTAGCTCTGACTTCGACTGGTTTGATTCCCTCGTGTCAACGTCTTATATCATCTATCCCGTTAATGATGGCACTCATGAAAAGTATCAGCAGGACACGCCAAAAAAACGCTGTATAGCGTACATGGAAGCGCTTTTATCTGGTGAAGAACTTACAACGATACCAGGTATGGAAAAGTGCTGTGCCGAATTCAAGGCAAGTAACCCTCAGAGTTTTTAGGGAGAGGAAGATGAATTACCAAGAGATGAGTGACGAGCAGATTAACCATGCGGTATCTGACGCACTAAGCATTCCACGGGGTGATGACTGGTGTAACTCATGGGAAGAATCTGGGCCAATAGTCTCAGATAATAATATTTCACTTTATCCCACGGAAATTACCTGGATCGCAGGGTCTGCAACATTCCACGTCTCTGCAACTCATGAAAACCCACTCCGCGCTGCAATGATAGTGTTCCTGATGATGAAGGAGTCTGCCTAATGATAGTTTTCAAGTATCTCTACATGGCCTACGGCGTGATATTTACGGCGATGTGCTGCACATCATTTTTCAGGCTGGTCAACAAAGGCGGTGACCCGTTTAACTTACTGGTCGGGGCTATCCTCACATGGCTGGTTTTCGTACCTCTACCGTACTCAGGCTTGTCGCTGTTAAGTTCAATTATTTTCAAAAGAGGAGGCTGACAATGGATGAATCCCGCAGGCAGTTTGAGGAGTGGATACAAACATTATATCCACAAGAGGAACTTAAGAATTTAGCTATAGCTCGGCAAGTAATAGATAGAGATAAATACAAAATATCTTTCAGTCAAACATCTTGGCAGGCATGGCAAGCATCCCGACAGGCACTACAGGATAGCTAGAAAGGAGAGTGACCTTTGCAATTCGACCTGGTGAAACACCCAGGCGGCGTATTCGCACTAGCAGACGATATAGACCTTCCTCGAATTAACCGCTTCAAATCCGGCGAAACCTACATCGCCGAAATCAAACTGACCCGTAATCCATCCTTTCACCGCAAGGTAATGGCCTTCTTTGGCTTTTGCTTCGATCACTGGTGCGCCAATCGTGCCGGTCTGGAGCATATGGACGAGCACAGCCAGTTTGACCGGTTCCGTAAAGACCTGACGATACTGGCCGGTTTCTATGTCCAGACAGTCCGGTTAAACGGTGACGTCCGGACAGAAGCGGAAAGCCTGGCGTTCGCCAGTATGGAGCAAGAACGTTTCGAGAGGGTGTACAGCGCACTGATTAACGCCGCCATCAAACACATATTCTCGGGGACCAAAGACCCGAACATCCTAAACAGGCTGTATGCCTTTTTCTGAGGAAGTCTTATGACACCATACCGACAAAAGATACTCGACCTATTCGAGGAAGGCCGCTGGTTAACCAACGGTGAAATAGTCGCAGCTACAGGGTTCCATGCCAGCAAAGTAAACCAGGACCTCCGGTGGTTGATTGATAACGACAAAATTCAGTTCAAAACCGATCCTGCACGGGCGTGGGCCAATGTTTACCGGAAAAGCACAATGCCATCTGTTGGCCGTGTAAAACTGCTGGATAGTTACCTCAGGGGGTGCCATGGGTAGCCCGACACAGAAAGCCATCGATAACCTGATATTCACTCCTACAAAACTCTCCCGCAATAAACCCAAACCAATCCCGCCAGCCTCCGAGGTCACCACTTATGACCCTGGCTATCTGCTGCGCAAAAGGAAATATGACTGCATGAGGATGAGGTGCATATGACAACAAAATATGACGCAGGGAAGTGGCGATTCAGCCTTTTTCCGGTGCAAGCGGTGCTCAGGATTTCTGAAGTGCTGGAATTCGGTGCGAAGAAGTACGCCGTAGACAACTGGAAAACAGTTCCTGATGCCAGGGAGCGTTATTTCAATGCTGCTATCCGACATTTAACCGCATGGTGGGGTGGTGAACGTCTGGATGAGGAAAGTAACTTACCTCACTTGGCCCACGCCGCCTGTTGCCTGATATTCCTGATATGGATTGATGAAAATGCAAACTGACTGCACAGCCTTCGGATTCCCTGCTGAAGACGGGAAACTCTGCGACTCCTGCGATGAACTGTACAGCGCAAAGAGCCCGAACTTTTATGACCTGGGAGGTGATGATGAACACGATTTACCAGAAAGTTGATGGTAGCAAATACAGGCAGATATTCGTCGTTGGTGACGTTCACGGCTGCTACACGCTTCTGATGAATAAACTTGATAGCGTGGGCTTTGATACAGAAAAAGACCTGCTTATCTCAGTGGGCGACCTGATAGACCGTGGGTCTGAAAGCGTGGAGTGTCTGGACCTAATAAATATGCCATGGTTTCGTGCGGTCCGCGGGAATCACGAACAGATGATGATTGATGGTCTGTCCGGGGAAGGGAATATCAACCACTGGATTATGAACGGTGGGGATTGGTACTTCCGTATGGACTATGACCAAGAGGTATTGCTCAAATCCCTCACTGGGAAGGTAAATCAGCTCCCGCACGTACTGGAAGTTACCTTGTCTGGCGGAGGTAAGGTAGTGGTCTGTCACGCTGAATACCCTGGCGGCCAATACGAATACGGAAAACCAGTGGATTCTGAAAAAGTAATCTGGAACCGGGAGCGGGTGAGTAAAGCGTGGGACGGCTTTGGGTTTAATATCGATGGTGCTGATTTATTCATCTTCGGGCACACACCGGCAAAGCGACCGTACAAAGTTTGCAACCAACTTTACATCGATACCGGAGCAGTGTTCTGCGGAAACCTCACACTTCATCAGATTCAGGGAGGTGATGATGGTCAGGCAGAAGAAGCCGAAACCGAAAACTTGCCGCCAATGTAAATCGAAATACTTCCCCCGCACCACCACCCAGATAGTCTGCTCACCATCCTGCGCAATCCAATACAGCAAGCACCAATCAGCGAAACAGGCTGAGCGGCAGGCTATTGCCGATCGGAAAGCGCACCGGGAACGTAAAGCAGACCTGAATCCATTAAGCCACTGGATGAACATGACCCAGCGGGCGTTTAACGACTTCATCAGGGCGCGGGACGGGGAGGTTTGCATCAGTTGCGGCAGCCGGTCGGCGGTCAGTTATCACGCCGGGCACTACCGGACTACGGCCAAGGCAAGTCAGCTTCGGTTCAACGAGGACAACTGTAATAGCCAATGTTCAGCCTGTAATACCCATCACTCTGGAAATATCGGTCCGTACCGTCTCAATCTGATAGCCAAAATCGGCACTGAGCGGGTCGAGGCGCTCGAAAACAACAACGAGCCACACCGATACACCAGGGAAGAACTGGAATTGCTCAGGGTGCGTTACAGGAAGAAAACCAGAGAGCTGATTAAACAGCGGGAGGATTCATGATCTGGCTAACCAAACTCCTCAACCACTTCACTCCGATCACCCCGACAGTCCAGTACAACCCACCATATAGTTACCCGGCCCAACCCGGAAAGAAGCGGAGGAAGAAGTCATGAGCTTAGAATCAACAGTGAAATATCATTACGCTAAGACACAGAACTTTAGTGGCATGGCCCCGGCAACATCTCCGGACACGCTAACGGGTACTGATTACATCGCTGCGATGGGTTTCGCTATGTCGAATGCGCCGCTTGGTTATCATGCTTTCATGGGAAAGGTAGGGATTAGTGAAAACGACGCTCAGAACGCCGTATCACTCTTAACGGAATATGCCTTGGAAAACTGCGATAAGGTTGCCGCCTTACGCAAGCTTGATACTGATATTAAGCCACTTGTTATGCAAAGACTCGCAATTTATGCCTACATGGATTATTGCCAAAGCGCATCAACTAAAAAGCCATGCCAGTGCTGTGAAGCTACGGGATTCATTGAGGTTGAGAAATTCACGATGAAGTCTGCGTTTGGTGCTGTAAGGCCGGAACAGGTGACATCTATCAGGAGATTGGACTCGAAACTAGGATGTAATGTTGGCCGGGAGGTTAGAGAGGTCTTCAAAGTCCTGTGCCATGAGTGCAAAGGTAAGGGTGTCGTGTCATCTGCCTGTCTCGACTGCAAGGGGCGGGGTAAGGTCGCAGATCGTAAAGAGACACTTAAGCAAGGCGTACCAGTAATCGGGGAGTGCAAGCGCTGCGTTGGTAGAGGTTTCGAGAGAATACCATCTACGGAGGCATTCCGGGCAATTGAGGAACTAGAGACAGGGCTGACATTGGCCACATGGAAGAAAAGTATTAAGCCATTTTATGACCAGCTAATCACCAAGATTGAAATAGAAGAATCGTGGGCTAATGCTTCTTTAGCAAAAGCAACTATATAATACATAACTTAGAGAAAATATTTCTAGAGGTTATTTACTTTTCCCGAACCTGTGGTTATGATTACCAACAATTAGTATTCCGTCCTGTTGTAAGGGATGAAAAAGAACCTCGCTCCGGCGGGGTTTTTTATTTGGTGTAATTCCACCATTTTGTCGGAGTCACCGATATGGTTTCAATTCCCCCGAATTCGAGGGGTAGACCATTACGAGGCAGCCCTCGATATGGTCCCTTCATCTGTGAGGGAACCATCAGTTAACTCATTGATAATGTTTCGATGTGGGGATTCCCATATCGCTAAATTGCAGGCTTCACTTCGGTGAGGCCTTTTTTTTATGCCCGAATTTCACCCTCTGCCAATCGACGACCCGTTAAAAATCCTCTCTGACTGTAGCGTTAACGGCACAGGGTGAATCCCTACACACAGCACCGAGCTTTTCTC
>NZ_JAERJS010000055.1:0-10817 GCF_018257525.1 Tatumella sp. JGM130
GAAGCGGCGAGAGGCCGTGTTGAGCAGGAGCGAATCGCGGCCGGTCCGTCAAGGTCACGGGAATGAACGAAGGTACCACGCAGCGGCGGAACGATCTGCCGCACAGGCCCGGAGTGCAGAGGGCCTTTGCGCCCTTTGCCTTGTCGCCTCCTGCGGGGCGGCAAAAACCATAAGTGTCAGATTATTTAATAATGTTAATTAATGTTTATTATATAAGGTATTTTTTGAACTGGATTGATTAAAAAATAACTACAATTACAGGCCGGGTCTGGTTAAATTAGCAGATAGAGCTATTTATGGTTTAAATTTCTATAGATCACCTCAGTGAAAATCAGTTTTTTTGTCGGCATAATCTGCTTTTTTCACTGATTTTTAATCAAAACGGGTTGAAATATCTCCGTTAACCGGTCAGAGGGCAATAATTAGAATAAATTGATAATGAAAAGAAAGTAGTATACCGTTAACCTTAATTTTTCCTTAAGGTGATAACATTGTCAGTTCACAAACTGAAACATAATGGCTATCGTATTTACTTTTCAGATGAAGGTAAAACCTTTCATCGCCTGATATCCGCGATGATGAATAATGATATTCAGGGAGAGTATTTAACCAGTGGTAATGCTCTGCGTAATGTCATGATCTTTGAACATGAATCTAAGAAATTTATACTGAAACGTGACAGAGAAGTTGATCAGCGATTTGAAAAGAAATTATCGGCATTATTTTCAGGATCATTTAATCTCAAACTGATTAAGAAAATCGACAGATATAAGCAGGATGTAATTGATATTACTTCTCGTTTGTATTATGTGGCAGAAAAAATAAAGTTTGGCCAGTGTGTCGATTCTTTTTGTGTCTACGAATATGCTGATGGTTATGCACTCAGTGATGAGAATATCAGCGATCACTATGAAGCAGTCGCATCATCAATATTATCTCTTCATCAGGCCGGGCTGGCCTCAAATGATATTCATCCGGCTAACTTTATCTGCAAGCCTGATGGCAAGCTGAAAGTTATTGATTTATCCTGCCGCGGCAGCATTAAAGTGTGTCAGGCTAATGACCGACTGGCTCTGAAGAAAAAATATAATCTTGATATAGAGTCGGGCGGGCTTATTTACTCTTTAATAAAAACAAAAGACAGCCTTAAATATTTTTCCAGAAAAATCCGCGGTAAAGTCTGAGATTTATCGCTGTCGGTCCAGTGCGCCATTGGTGGCGCACTGGCAGAACAGTACTCAGTCACACAGTGACTGCCTGATGGGAAACGGTAACAGCTTCACCGCTGGCTGTGGTCAGGATACTGTCCTTCATATCATCCAGCAGCTGATAACGTCGTTTATATTCAGAGCGTTTTTTACTGGCGATATCTTCGATTTTTTTCCGTTCAATTATCACCGGTAGTTCGAAGGTATTATCATCTTTTAGCGTCCCGCCGAGGGAGAGCCAGAAGTCATTATAACTGGATAGTAATTTACCTTTCTTCCGGTGATAACGGGAGCTTTTAAAGACATGCATATCATCACTGACTGCACAGACCGACTCTGCAGAGAGTAATCCGGAAAAAACTGAGATCACTTCCATCATGATTCGTTTAGGAAACAACCCGCTGGCTGACTTGGTGGCTTCTCTGATGAGGTCACTGGCGCCTTCATTATTTGGCCCCTGAAGCCCGCCAATAAACAGAGTTCTTTTATTATTGATATTCACTATCGAGAAGGTGATCAGTGAAACAGTGTGCCCCTGATAATCCATAATAATCGTTATTTCGCCTTCCCGATCAAAGTTTCCTGGTTTGCAGTAAAGCGTAAACTCTTCACCTTGTTTGCCGGAAAACTGTGCGATACTGACTACCGACTGACTGATAAGGATGTTTTTCAGACTGATATTACTCATAGAATTAATCAGGGAGTAATGATCTGTAATATATTTTACCCGTTCTGCAACTGAGCTTCCTTTTTTCAGATAGACACGGTGATGTTTAGCCAGAATTATCCCCTGAATACTGATTACCTGAGGGTAAATATCAAGGCTGGTAATTTTTTTTATATATCTGAAAGTGGAGACAGGATAGAACAAACTACGCAGGGCAAATTTAGCTCTGAAAACATTATCTTTCCACAGAGGATGGGATGAATTCCCACCAAACAATACCTTTAACGGGCTCATAATCTACCGTATATAGCAATAAAATGGCTTTAAATAAACTTACAGCATCCCATATCAGATATGGCGGTAATCAAAACGCACCGCTATCCGACAGAAAGTAAGCGGATTTTTCTTTTCAAAGAGAATGAGGTGAAGCATACTTATATTAAGAATACATTAACATATTTTAATTGTTCAGTGTGGCAGTTCATGTATCAAAATATGTCAAAAAACAAACATCTTCCGGCGGTCTGACGTACCGTCATGACCGCTATCCGGCGGGGCACCCTGTAAAAACGGGCTCTGTATCCGGTCACGGAGGGACTATCGATTACCTGCAGTTTACGGAAAGTGAACTATCCTTAATTATCACTGTTTCCGCAGACTATTCATCAAAAGGTATATCATGAAATTTAAATCCTCTTTATATATATTGATTCCGGCCCTGTTAAGTGCGTCCCTGCCAGCGATTGCCTGTACCAGCCTGGCAATTACTGACACAAAAGGTGATGTATTCCATGGCCGGACACTGGAACTCTCTGAAGATTTACCCTCCTGGTTAACCTACTATCCGGCAGGTACTGCGTTCCAGAAAAAAGCACCTGACGGACAAAATAGTGTGGCTTACACCGCTAAATACCCGATTTTAGCCATTACCTCTGATGTTTATTTTGATGGCGATGATCATAATATGATGGAAGGTATCAATGCGGCGGGCCTGTCTTTCAGCGCTAATATGGTACCGTCCGCTACTCTGACGCCGCTGCCGAAAACAGAGTATAAGGACTCTGTGCCTGTGACTTCGATCGGCGAATGGGCATTAGCGAATTTTTCAACGGTAGAACAGGTCCGCCAGGCAGTTAACAGCGGGCACTTCTGGTCCCCGGTTCTTGAAAAACTGGGCGGGGTCACTTCTCCTTTCCATTTTGCATTTTATGACAAAAGTGGCGGCAGTATTGTGGTTGAAGCGAATGACGGGAAATTCCGTGTTTATGATAACCCGACCAGAGTGATGACTAACGGCCCTGACTTTAAATGGCATTTGCAAAACCTTAATAACTATACACAACTGACAAATAAAGATCGTTCGGCAGCTGTGCTGGGTAATATTAAAGTGGCTCAGCCCGATAGCGGGATTGCGACCTCTGCGTTACCATCTTCTGATACTTCAGTCGGCCGTTTTGTCCGCGCAGTTTACTACACCACCTATGCCCCGAAATCAGATAATACAGCTACTGCGATGAATAACCTGGCCCATATCATGAATAATTTCGATCGGGTGAAAAATATTACGACTGATACTATCGGAGAGTTCGGTCCGACCGGTACTGAGTCGTCAGAATATACGGTCTGGACCAGCCTGACAGATCTTTCTGACGGCGTAATGTTTATTCGGGGTTATAACGATATGAACTATCAGAAATTCTCTCTCGCAGAGTATAAAACCAGCAACAAACCGGTATTTAAGAAAATCAACGTACCTGAATAATATACCGCGCCGGGCTGTTATTGCCCGGTCTTGCTGTGGCTATCGTGTTTTCCGGCCAGAATGAAAGTAGCAGAGGGAAAATACATACAGAGGCAGGGCCGGAAGTGATGTCTGAACCTCACTGTCGCCAGGTAAAGGATCTACTCCGTCAGTCCGGGCTGGATATTTCTGTTGAAATACAGCTTTCGTTTACAGGTGTTTTCACTCAGGAATAAAAAACGCGGGGAAATCCCGCGTGGAAAGGCTGATAAAATATATCAGCCATCTTATTATTTATCAGGCCAGTTCTTTGCGGATAATCTCTGCACCGGCACTTAATGCATGCAGTTTAGCGTTAGCGACCTGGCGGGACAGTGGGGCCATACCGCAGTTAGTTGAAGGATAAAGTTTATCAGCATCAACAAATTGCAGTGCTTTACGTAAGGTATTGGCGACGTCTTCCGGAGTTTCAATGCTATTAGTCGCGACATCAATAGCTCCGACCATAACTTTTTTACCGCGGATCAGTTCAATCAGGTCCATAGGAACATGAGAGTTCTGGCATTCCAGTGAAACAATATCGATATTCGACTTCTGCAGTTTCGGGAATGCTTCCTCATACTGACGCCATTCTGTGCCGAGGGTTTTTTTCCAGTCGGTATTCGCTTTGATACCATAGCCATAGCAAATATGAACCGCAGTTTCACATTTCAGGCCTTCGATAGCCCGCTCTAATGCCGCCACACCCCAGTCATTAACTTCATCGAAGAATACATTAAAGGCCGGCTCATCAAACTGAATAATATCCACACCGGCAGCTTCTAATTCGCGCGCTTCCTGATTCAGGATCTTCGCAAATTCCCATGCCAGTTTTTCGCGGCTTTTGTAGTGGTTATCATACAGGGTATCAATCATTGTCATCGGTCCAGGCAATGCCCATTTAATCGGTTGACTGGTTAACTGACGCAGGTACCTGGCATCATCAACGAACACCGGTTTCCTGCGTTCCACTGCGCTGACAACGGTTGGTACACTGGCATCATAGCGGTTACGGATTTTAACCACTTCACGTTTCTCGAAATCAACGCCACTAAGATGTTCGATAAAGGTCGTCACGAAGTGCTGACGGGTTTGTTCGCCATCACTGACGATATCAATACCGGCCCGCAGCTGATCATCAAGGGATAAACGTAGAGCATCTTTTTTCCCTTCGATTAATATTTCATCGTCCAGTTTCCACGGTGACCATAATTTCTCTGGCTGCGCAAGCCATGAAGGTTTAGGCAGACTACCGGCTGTTGATGTGGGTAATAAAATTTTCATTGCAGGTGACCTTATATTTTAATCAATTAAGCTTTGTAACCAGCAGACCATTGCTCAAGAATAGTGCTGTGCGGTTTGATGAAATATTCTTCAGTGAACTTACCTTGCTCAATGGCTAACCGGCTGCGCTCTTCACGGTCGTAAACAATCGTGGTTAATGAATAATCATCATAATTCAGGCTCGGCTGATACTGCAGTCCGGCTGCTGAGTTAGCGTTGTAAATTTCAGGCCGGTAGATTTTCTGGAATGTCTCCATAGTACTGATGGTGCTGATAAGCTCAAGATTTGTATAGTCACTGAGCAAATCTCCGGAAAAGTAGAAAGCCAGCGGAGCAACACTGTTTTCAGGCATAAAATAGCGAACCTGTAAGCCCATTTTTTCGAAATAGGCATCAGTCAGCGAGTGCTTATTCTGCTGGTATTCAACACCCAGTACCGGATGTGTGTTACCGATGCGGTGATAAACACTTTTACTGGCGACACTCAGACAAATGACCGGTGTTTTTTTAAAGTGATTTTTGTACGCATCAGAATTCACGAAGCTTTTAAAAATGTTACCGTGCAGAACACCGTAATTATCAGGAACGGTGAAATCTGATTTGTTTTTGTTGTGCTCCGGCAACAATATGCTGAAGTCATAGTCGCGCACATAGGAAGAAAAGTTATTTCCTGCAATACCTTCAATCTGCTGACCGGTTTTCTTATCGAGAATATTGGTTTTCAGAATCTCAATCACCGGAAAACTTTCACCCTGTTCTTCGATTTTCATTTCAACAGAGATAATGTCAATTTCGATGGCATAGCGATCTGCTTGCGGGTTATCCCAACTGGCCAGTGAGTTAAAGCGGTTATTCATCATCACGATGGTATTACGCAGGTTTTGCTGGCGGTTATCGCCCCGGGCAAGGTTAGCAAAGTTGGTTGTGATACGGGTGTTTTCCGAAGGATTATAATTCTCATCGAAACGACTTTTTGTAATTGTATAGGTAAAATCTTTATTCATTGTCTGCCTGCGTCCTGAGTCCTGAGATGAAAACCGGCGTTATAGACTGATTTTCCGGAGATTATCGTTACCCCGCATCGCCGTTTTCACATTACCAAAAGTGAATAATATTGCATAATTTATGCCTGACTCGCTGGCAGAGGGGAAGTGATTTAATTTCAACGAACTTGAATTTTTTTCAAGATGAAGTGCAGGAACAGAAAAACCACAGATTGCAGCAGAACGTCGATTATGGCAAGAGAGGCTATAACAGCAAAGCAAAACAGTCCTCTGAAATAGCGGTAATTCCCGCGAATAACACCGCGCCCGGCCGCACACTGCGGTTATCAGCCCGCTGAACGAGCGCTTTGTCTTCTTTTTCAGGGGCAGGGACGACTTACATTGAGTCCCGTATGACACCATTACCTCTCCGCTCGCGCAGCTGGCGGGATGACCACCACTGGCCGTATTTCTGCGGTGAAATCTTATGATAAGCATATTTTCAGATATCAGAAAAATTGTTGTATTGATGCAGGTGAACCGCGTTATTGAAGAATTTTTGTCGCCAATGTAATGCCCGAACAGCTATTTCCACATTAGCTAAATTCCGCGATGATCTTTGCAACCTCATCAGGTCATAGCACATCACTGTGCGATACGGTTATTTTTATTTTCTTAATTTGCGATATATCTCGCAGAGGGTTTTTATGCACAATAAAAGCACACTGCTGTTACTGACTCTGTCAGTAGCAGTGTTTGGTGTTATTACCACTGAAATCGCGGTTATCGGCTTATTACCCGGGCTGGTTTTACAACTGCATGTTACGCCGGTACGGGTAGGTTTATTAGTCAGTATCTATGCAATAGTTGTTGCAGTCACCGGGCCGTTTATTACCCTGTCGCTTTCCGGATTTAATAAAAAGAAGGTACTGTTATCCATTCTGGCAGTCTTTATTATTTCTAATCTTATTTATGCGACTACGGATATTTTTAACCTGATGTTATTATTTCGCATTTTGCCAGCTCTGGCTCATGCTGTATTTTTTGCAGTGGCTCTGGTTGTTGCAGCAAATTCTGTACCTGAAGCCAAAAGAGCCGGTGCTGCGGCGATAGTCTTTGCAGGTGTTGCTGTCGGTCTGGTGTTAGGGGTACCGCTCAGTGCTCTGATTGCTGAAAATGTTTCTCTGGCGGCGGCATTTTACTTTGGTGCGGCAGCCTGTTTTATAGCGTTTATCGGGGTGTTATTCTTTATTCCTTCCATGCCGGCACGCGAAAAGATGTCATTCAGAACCCGGGTCAGTGTGTTACGCAATAAGAGGCTATGGATGGCAATCATTACCGTTTCTATGATATTTTCGGCAATGTTCTCAGCTTTTAGCTATATCTCTGACTATTTATCCGGGGTTACCAAAATTAATAATAATTATATCAGTGCCATGCTGATTTTATTCGGGGTCTGTGGATTTATAGGTAACTTTATATTCAGTCATTTTCTGCAAAAAAATGTTATTCAGACTACACATTACTACCCTCTGATATTTGGTATTGTTTTACTGTTGGTATGGTGGCTGGGTTTTTCGCCACTGGCAATGTGTTTACTCACTGTTTTCTGGGGTATCTGCCACTCTTCAGGGTTAGTTGTCAGTCAGACCTGGCTAATGGGTGAGGCGAGTGAAGCTCCTGAATTCGCTAACAGTCTGTATATGTCATTTTCTAATCTGGGGATTACTATTGGTTCATTAACCGGCGGGTGGTTTATTGCCCGCTTCGGCACCCATTCAGTCGTATTAAGCAGTATTATTTTTGCGATACTGGCTTTTTTAAGTATTGTCGCGAAAAATCGCGCCGGAAATACCGCATTATTATTAGCTCAGGACTCATCCAGTGATCAGTAACAGCCGGTGCTCTGACTGGTTATTAGTCCAGTAAGCCATCGGCTGCTGCCTGAAGCAACTCATCAGCCACATAGCGTATTTTTGGTAATAACTGGCGGTTTTTTGGCCAGAGGATGCTGACGGGTATTTCTCCTCCGGAATATCCGTTCAGTACTTCTTTTAACTCCCCGCTTTTCAGATGTCTGCCCACCAGCCATAAGGGTAATTGTGATATTCCGCAGCCCGCCAGTACCGCTGACAGCATTCCGTCACCATCCGCAAACTCATGGGTCGCGGGCGGAGTATAGCGGCTTATTTCGCCGTCAGGGTGTTTTAATAACCAGGATAAAGGCTGATGCCTGCGAAAGCCAGTGATGCAGTGATGCCTGTTCAGCTCCTGTGGTGTCACAGGTTCACCATACTGAGCCAGATAATCGGCAGCTGCACAGATAACCAGTTTTTGGGTCGTCAGTCGTCTGGCAACCAGGCCACTGCTGTCAGCGAGTTCTCCTATTCTGATAACCAGATCAATACCTTCTTCGATAGGATCAACAAACCTTTCACTGAAGGTTACGGTTAATGTCAGTTCCGGATAACGGCGTATTATTGTCAGTAACAGGGGCAGGATACGTTGTCTGCCAAATGCTGCCGGTAAATCAACCCGCAACCGTCCGGCAGGCCGGGCAATATGTGAGGTCAGTTCAGCTTCGGCTTGCTGCAGGATGTCGAGGGCATTCTGACAGCTTTGCAGAAAACGTTCACCTTCCGGTGTCAGGCTTAACCGGCGGGTGGATCGCAGGAAAAGCTTGAGACCGAGGCGGTTTTCCAGACGGCTGACGCTTTTACCTACCGCAGATTTAGTCAGCCCGAGTCTTTCTGACGCTGCTGTAAAACTCCCTAACTGTGCGGTGGTAACAAAAGCGGTAACTCCGCCCAGATGTTCTGTATTTCTCATAGAATGATCCGTCTCTGCCTGAGATAAAGGAGCGGCTGAATGCCTGACGCCGTATAGCTGAATAATACAGAATAATTTCTGCCGGGTAATAATATTCCCGGTCTTCTCCGGCCAGATATGTTAATGATAAGCAAGTTTACAGGGGGTTATTTATACAATCGGGAATCTTAACTATGCATATAATTTGTCAGTTCGGGGATGATTACGCTCTTGCCAGCCACTGGGTTACCTGTCTTAAGCAACAGCTGCCCGGGGCAAAGGTTTCGGTATGGCAGCCCCATATGCCACCGGCCGATTTCGCCATCGTCTGGAATCCTTCTCAGGAAATGCTGGATCAGCAGATTTCCCTGAAAGCCATATTTAATGCCGGGGCCGGGGTTGATGCTATCCGTCAATTGAGGTTGTCTGAGGATATTCCGGTGATCCGGCTGGAAGATGCAGGGATGGCTGAACAGATGAGTGACTATATTTCTCATGCGGTATTACATCACTACCGTGAAATGGATGAGTATGCTGTACAGTCTGAAAAAAAGATCTGGCAGGTACGCTCGCCACGCAATAAAAATGAGTACAGTGTCGGGATCTTAGGTTTTGGTGTTCTGGGACAGGCGGTTGCTGAACGCATACATGCATTAGGTTTCAGAGTAAATGCATGGAGCAGAACCCCCCATAGCAGCCGCAATATTACTTTGTATAGCGGCGATAGCAGATTAAATGATTTTCTGTCAGCCAGCCGGATTCTCGTCTGCCTGTTACCATTAACCCCGTCAACCCGGGGGATCCTGTGTACGGCACATTTTCACTGGTTACCGGATGGTGCTTATATCATTAATGCCGGCAGAGGGGAGCACCTGGTGAATGATGACCTGCTTCAGGCGTTAGACAGTGGAAAAATTGCCGGCGCAACACTGGATGTTGTCGGGCAGGAACCGCTGCCGTCGTATCACCCTTTCTGGCAGCATCATAAAATTCGTATAACTCCGCATATTTCTGCCGCGACTTTACCCGCAGTTGCGGTCAGGCAAATTAGTGAAAAGATTACAGCAATTTTAGCCGGAGCCGGCGTCTCCGGGCGGCTGGATATGTGTAATGGCTATTAACTGTGATCCGCGGTTGTCGTAATAACGGATAAGCCTTCAGGCATCGCCGAACCAGTTATAACCCCGGCTTTTCCAGTAACCACCGGGGGATTGGTCCGTGACGAAAATAGTGGCGATATGTCCGGCATTTTACATTTCGGTTTGACCGGTATCCTCAGGCGCTGCGGATCGCCGAAGTCCGGCGGCAGGGCCTGGCCGTCAAAATCAGGGACCGGAAGGGGTTGCGGGTGTAACGGTATCCTGGCAGAAGAAATACCGTTGCTGATAACCGGCTACCCGGAACGTTATTGTACGGATTGCAGCAGTATCAGACAGCGCTGACTGGTCGTCCTGGCTTGTTGCTGCTGATCGGCGCTCAGCCTGTTCCACTCCTTCACCACTGCATTTCCTGCCGTACTATTATAGTGATACTTCCGCAATGAATAATCGGAATTAGAACCTTCAACGGTTTTTTCCAGTACCCGGGTAAAGTTATCTGCGGTGACCTGTTCTGGCCCGCTTGCAACGGCACACAGTAACGAACGGTAATAATGCATGGTATCTGGCGGAACTGTTTTCGGCCACAGCCAGAGGGAGGCAATAATCATCAGTATCAGCAGCAGGTAAAACTTCCGGCGACGGAACAAAGTGACAGACAGTGACATATTCGGTATTCACAATTTATGCAGGCTAAGAGTTTTGCCGGATAATATCACAGAAAAGTCACATATTTTTAAACCAGTAGCAAATTCCCCCGGTTATGCTGAGCAGGATGTAGCCATATTTATCTGTAAAATCATATTTAAGTAGCAATTACCAGTGTAAATGTTTATCAAATGTTCTGTTTTTGTTTTCAGTATGTATAGTCTGGTTTCACTTAAAACCAGGGTGTATACGTATGACCTCGACATCAAAAAAAAAGGTTCATCGCACCTTAGCGTGAATTAATAGAAAACGGCGGTAAAAGTGGTTAGTTTTGTATTCGCC
>NZ_JAERJS010000056.1:0-7892 GCF_018257525.1 Tatumella sp. JGM130
GGGCCTTAACCCGTCCGCCGCAGTGCGGCTGCTGAAACTCCGCCACTGATGGCGGAAGGAAGATGCACAGAGCCGGATGTTTATGCCCAAAGGCGGTGGATTCGCACTGATTATCGATAACGCCGATTGCAGCAAAACTGTTTCAGCGATAAAGGTATCTGATAAAGGAAGATGCTCAGAGCCGGAAGCTTATGCCAAAAACCAGTAACTCCGCACTAAAAGGTGACGCCCCGGCACGGATTGTTAAGGCCCACGCCACCGGGCCTTAACCCGTCCGATCGGTAGCAAGAGACTTGCTGTCGGAAAAATGTTCCCGGCACAAAAAAGCCGGGACAAACCCGGCTTTAAACAGTAAAGGATAACGGAAAACTTACAGCGCAGCGATGACTGCCTGCTGCTCGATAATTTTCACTCTGGCCTGTTGCAGATCACTCAGACGTTCACGCTCTTTCTCTACCACAGCGGCAGGGGCACGGGCGACGAAGCCTTCGTTAGCCAGTTTAGTGTCGATTTTCTCAATTTCGAGATCCACTTTCGCCAGCTCTTTTGCCAGACGTTCCAGTTCGGCTTCTTTATTAACCAGTCCGGCCATCGGGATCAGTAACTCGGCACCCTCGACCAGCTTAGTCACAGAAACCGGGCCTTTATCATCGGCGGCCAGCAGTGTCAGGCTTTCCAGGCGTGCCAGACGTTGCAGGAAGGTCCGGTTCGCTTCCACACGGCGCAGTACTTCGGGGGTAGCGCCACGCAGCAGCAGATCCAGTGGTTTACTCAGGGCAATATTCATTTCAGCACGAATATTACGTACTGATACGATAGCCTGCTTAATCCATTCGATGTCTGCCTGTGCCTGCGCATCTTCCTTCGCCGCATCGTAGGCAGGGAATGGCTGCAGCATAATAGTGTCATCGCTGTTACCGGTCAGAACCTTCACCTGTTGCCAGATGGTTTCGGTAATAAACGGAATAATCGGATGCGCCAGGCGCAGTAACGCTTCCAGTACCGTCACCAGTGTATGACGGGTACCGCGCAGTTCTGCCTCACTGCCACTGTTCATGACCGGTTTGGTCAGTTCCAGGTACCAGTCACAGAATTGGTTCCAGGTAAAGTCATACAGCAGACCGGCAGCGATATCGAAACGATAACTATCCAGTGCTTCGCGGTATGCTTTAACCGTACGGTTAAACTCAGTCAGGATCCAGCGATCAGCCAGCGACAGAACTTTCTCACCACCATTAAATCCGCAATCCTGGTCTTCGGTGTTCATCAGTACAAAACGGCTGGCATTCCACAGCTTATTACAGAAATTGCGGTAGCCCTCCAGTCGCTTCATATCCCAGTTGATATCACGGCCGGTAGAAGCCAGTGCTGCCAGGGTAAAGCGCAGCGCATCGGTGCCGGAAGGTTCAATACCATTCGGGAACTGCTTCTCGGTACGCTTACGGATTTTTTCTGCCAGCTGCGGCTGCATCATATTGCCGGTACGTTTTTCCAGCAAATCCGGCAGTGAAATACCGTCCACCATATCCAGCGGATCGATCACGTTACCTTTTGACTTGGACATTTTCTGTCCTTCATCGTCACGGATCAGGCCGGTCATATAGACGGTTTTGAAAGGAACCTGTGGCTTACCATTTTCGTCTTTCATAAAGTGCATGGTCAGCATGATCATGCGGGCAATCCAGAAGAAAATAATATCAAAGCCACTGACCACCACACTGGTCGGATGGAAAGTGCGCAGAGCCTCGGTATTCTCCGGCCAGCCAAGGGTAGAGAAAGTCCACAAACCGGAAGAGAACCAGGTATCCAGTACGTCTTCGTCCTGACGCAGCGCGACATCATCTGCCAGATTATTGTCGGCACGGACTTCGGCTTCATTACGGCCGACAAAAACGTTACCGTTATCATCGTACCAGGCCGGAATACGGTGACCCCACCATAGCTGGCGGGAGATACACCAGTCCTGGATATCACGCATCCATGAGAAATACATATTCTCGTACTGTTTAGGGACGAACTGAATATCACCGTTCTCGACGGCTTCAACGGCAACTTTCGCCAGTGGTGCAGTACGCACATACCACTGGTCGGTCAGCATAGGTTCAATCACCACGCCACCACGATCGCCGTAAGGTACGGTCAGATCATGAGGCTTAATTTCTTCCAGTAAACCGGCCGCATCGACGGCAGAAACGATGGCTTTACGGGCCGCAAAACGCTCCAGCCCGGCAAACTCAGCAGGGATCGCGGCATCGTAAACGCTACTTTCTTCACCGTTAGTATCATAAACCTGAGCCAGCTGACGAATATCGCCATCAAAGGTCAGAATATTGATCATCGGCAGCTTATGGCGACGTCCGACGTCATAGTCATTAAAGTCATGGGCAGGTGTGATCTTCACACAACCGGTGCCTTTTTCCATATCGGCATGTTCGTCACCGACGATCGGGATCCGGCGGTTAACCAGTGGCAGTATCAGTTCTTTACCGATCAGATCTTTATAACGCGGATCTTCCGGATTAACAGCAACGCCCGTATCCCCCAGCAGAGTTTCCGGACGGGTTGTGGCGACCACCAGGTAATCTTTGCCTTCGGCAGTTTTCGCGCCATCCGCCAGCGGATAACGGATATGCCACATAGAGCCTTTCGAATCATGGTTTTCAACTTCCAGATCGGAAATAGCGGTGCGCAGTTTCGGATCCCAATTCACCAGCCGTTTACCACGGTAGATCAGATTTTCTTTGTGCAGACGGATAAACACTTCTTTAACCGCATTGGATAACCCTTCGTCCATGGTGAAACGCTCACGTTCCCAGTCCACAGAGTTACCCAGACGACGCATCTGGCGGGTGATAGTGCCCCCGGATTCGCCTTTCCATTCCCAGATTTTGTCGATAAACGCCTCGCGGCCGTAGTCCTGACGGGTTTTACCTTCTTCCGCAGCGATTTTACGTTCAACCACCATCTGGGTAGCGATACCCGCATGGTCAGTCCCTGCCTGCCACAGGGTATTTTTCCCCTGCATACGCTGGTAACGGATCATGGTATCCATAATTGTCTGCTGGAAAGCATGTCCCATGTGCAGACTGCCGGTCACATTTGGCGGCGGGATCATAATGCAATAGCTTTCCTGGCGGGTATCACTATTGGGTTTGAAATAGCCTTGCTTTTCCCAGTGCTCGTAAAGCGGCTGTTCTATCTCTTGCGGATTATATGTTTTTTCCATTTCTGCTATGTCGTTTTTGGCGCGGAGTGCGTTGCCGTATTCAATTGGAAACCGACGCTGCGATACGCTTTATAGCGGTCACGCGCCAGCTGCTTCAAAGATTCTTCATCAGGAACGAAGTCTATCACTTCATGGAAAGCAGTAGCAAAATCTGCGAACCACGGCAGTAGGTTAATCAGCAAATCTCTGGAAGTACTGCCGCGTTTCTCCGGCCAGGCCAGTTCAACCGGCGCGCCATAACGCGGGCCTTCACCGGCCAGATTATGCGGAACAAATGCCTCTGCCGGACGTTGCCATAACGCCTCATCAAGGCGAATAGCCTGTTGTTCGTTTTCGCAGGCGACCAGGATGCGTTTACCTTCACGCCAGCGGGCAGCAGCCAGCTCGCAGGCCAGTGCTTCTGCCGCAGACAGGGTATCCTGTTGCAGATCGGGACCAGGAAGATAAAACGTGGCATTTTTCATGGGATTGCCTGTGTTTCATGAAGTAAAAAGAGTGACCGGAGTCACTCATAAAATAAATGATGCCGCGACTGCAGATCAAAAACCGTACACCCTGGCGGGCCGGGTGTACAGCGGCAGGCGGTTTACTCGTCGTTACCCAGCCCGGCACGGTTCAGCAGGAACTGTGACAGCAGCGGAACCGGACGTCCGGTAGCACCTTTGGCTTTCCCTGAACGCCATGCGGTACCGGCAATATCCAGGTGAGCCCAGTTATACTTACGTGTAAAGCGGGCCAGATAACATCCGGCAGTGATAGCTCCGCCGGGGCGTCCGCCGATATTGGCCATATCGGCAAAGTTTGATTCCAGCTGTTCCTGGTACTCATCAGCCATTGGTAAACGCCATGCACGGTCACCGGACTGCTCGGAAGCCCCAATCAGTTCATGGGCCAGCGGGTTATGGTTAGATAACAGTCCGCTGATATGGTGGCCGAGGGCAATCACACAGGCACCGGTCAGGGTGGCGACATCAATAACCACTTCCGGCTCGAAACGCTCGACGTAGGTCAGGGTATCACACAGCACCAGGCGGCCTTCGGCATCGGTGTTCAGCACTTCGACGGTCTGACCAGACATGGTTGTCAGAACATCCCCCGGACGCATCGCCCGGCCGTCAGGCATATTTTCACACCCGGCCAGCACACCTACCACATTCAGCGGCAGTTTCAGCTCGGCGACCATACGCATCACACCATAGACTGTCGCGGCGCCACACATATCGTACTTCATTTCGTCCATGCCTTCGCCGGGCTTCAGGGAAATCCCTCCGGCATCGAAAGTCAGACCTTTACCGACCAGTACAATCGGCCGGGCATCCGCATCCGGATGACCTTTGTACTCAATCACTGACATCAGGGACTCGTTCTGCGAACCGGCACCGACCGCCAGATAAGCATTCATCCCCAGTTCTTTCATCTGCTGCTCACCAATCACCCGGGTGGTGATATTCTGGCTGTAAGCGTCCGCTAACTGACGGGCCTGAGAAGCCAGATATGCCGGATTACAAATATTCGGTGGCATATTACCGAGGTCTTTAGCTGCTTTAACCCCGGCCGAAACGGCCAGACCATGCTGGATGGCACGTTCGCCACTGGTCAGCTCACGGCGGGTCGGCACATTAAAGACCATTTTGCGTAACGGACGGCGTGGTTCAGCTTTATTACTTTTCAGCTGATCAAAGCAGTACAGAGATTCTTTCGCCGTTTCGACCGCCTGACGTACTTTCCAGTAATTGTTACGACTTTTAACATGTAACTCGGTCAGAAAACAGACGGCTTCCATTGAGCCAGTATCATTCAGGGTGTTAATGGTTTTCTGAATAATCTGCTTATACTGACGCTCGTCCAGTTCACGTTCTTTACCACAACCAATCAGCAGAATGCGCTCAGAGAGAATGTTCGGCACATGGTGCAGTAACAGGGTCTGGCCCACTTTTCCTTCCAGTTCGCCGCGGCGAAGCAGGGCACTGATATAGCCATCGCTGATCTTGTCGAGTTGCTCGGCAATCGGCGACAGACGACGAGGTTCAAATACGCCGACAACAATACAGGCACTGCGTTGTTTTTCCGGGCTACCGCTTTTTACACTGAACTCCATGTATTCTCCTGAATCTTAAAGACAACAGCGTTTGCTATCGCTAGAATGTATAACTCTTATTCTTATTATGAAACAGTTGTACCATGACAAACACCATATCGGCGTCATAATAAGTTAAGATTCTGAGGGCTGATACCTCAGTATCCTGAGAAGGTGGTCATACAATTTTAGCCACGATGGCAGCCATTGATGAATTAAAATGGCTAATAAGCGTTGAAACTATCGACTTTCCTGCAAAAAGACAAGTTTTCACAGGCGTATTTAGCGTGATTATCATTAGATATCTGGTTCGGGAGACGCTTAAAAGTCAGTTCGCCATTCTGTTTGTCCTGCTACTGATCTTCTTTTGTCAGAAGCTGGTCAGGATCCTCGGAGCGGCGGTAGACGGCGATATCCCGACAAATTTAGTTCTTACTCTTCTGGGATTAGGGGTGCCTGATATGGCGCAACTTATCCTGCCATTAAGCCTGTTTCTGGCGATCCTGATGACGCTGGGAAGGCTGTACACCGAAAGCGAAATCACGGTCATGCATGCCTGTGGTCTGGGCAAAAGTGTGCTGGTGAAGGCGGCCTTGTTGCTGATGCTGCTGACGGCTGCTCTGGCGGCGATTAACGTCACCTGGCTGGGGCCATGGTCGGCGCGCTACCAGGATCAGGTGACCCAGAACGCCAGAGCCAACCCGGGTGCAGCCGCGCTGGCAGCCGGACAATTCCGTACTTCCGGTGACGGCAACTCAGTACTGTTTATCGAGAACGTGAAAGGCAACAAGTTCGGTAATGTTTTCCTGGCACAGCTGCGGCCCAAAGGAAATGCCCGTCCTTCGGTCGTGGTGGCGGACCAGGGCCATATGGAACAGCATGCTGACGGTTCCCAGACGGTGATCCTCGATAAAGGAACCCGCTTTGAAGGCACGGCGATGCTGCGCGATTTCCGTATTACTGACTTCACCAAATATCAGGCGGTGATGGGCTATAAAGAGGCCACTCTGGATCCGAATGATACGGACCAGGCGACATTCAGTACCCTGTGGCATAACCCTTCACCGGCATTCCGTGCGGAGCTGCACTGGCGTTTGACTCTGGTATTCTCGGTACTGGTTATGGCGCTGATGGTGGTACCACTGAGTGTGGTTAACCCGCGTCAGGGAAGGGTCTTATCGATGCTGCCGGCAATGTTGCTGTATCTGATTTTCTTCCTGGTACAGAGTTCATTCCGCTCAAATGCCGGTAAGGGCCGTCTTGATCCTGCCGTCTGGATGTGGTCAGTTAATCTCGGATATCTGTTGCTGGCGATTGTCCTGAACCTGTGGGATACCCTGCCGATGCGTCGATTCAGGGCCCGTTTCAGCCGCAGTGAGGTGGTCTGATGTTTGGAGTACTGGACCGTTATATTGGTAAAACCATATTTAACACCATCATGATGACTCTGTTCATGCTGGTGTCTCTGTCGGGCATTATCAAATTTGTTGAGCAGTTAAGAAAAACCGGCCAGGGCGCGTATACGGCGCTGGACGCCGGTTATTTTACCCTGTTAAGTGTGCCGTCAGACCTGGAACTGTTTTTTCCGATGGCCGCTTTACTGGGGGCCTTACTCGGACTGGGCAGCCTGGCACAGCGCAGCGAACTGGTGGTAATGCAGGCTTCCGGTTTCACCCGCCTGCAAATTGCTCTTTCAGTGATGAAAACAGCTATCCCGCTGGTATTACTGTCGATGGCGATTGGCGAGTTTGTGGCACCACAGGGTGATCAGATGGCGCACAATTACCGCGCCCAGCAAATGCTCGGAGGTTCACTACTGTCGACTCAGGGCGGGTTGTGGGCTAAAGATGGTAATAACTTTATCTTTATTGAGCATATCCAGAGCGAAAATCAGCTGAAAGGCGTCAGTATTTACCGCTTTAATGATCAGCGCCGGCTGGAAGATGTCCGTTTCGCGGCGACGGCCGACTGGGATAGCGGACAACACCAGTGGAACCTGGTACAGGTGGATGAATCAGACCTGACTAACCCGCAGCAAATTACCGGCTCTCAGACCGTGACCGGCGTCTGGAAAACCAGCCTGACCCCGGAAAAACTGAATGTTGTGGCGCTGGACCCGGATTCATTATCTATCCGCGGACTGAATGATTACATCAGGTATCTGAAACAAAGCGGACAGAAAGCAGAGCGTTATCAGTTGAATATGTGGAGTAAAGCAGTACAGCCTCTTTCGGTGGCCGTAATGATGCTGATGGCATTATCGTTTATTTTTGGTCCGCTGCGCAGTGTCTCTATGGGAATGCGGGTGGTAACCGGTATCAGTTTTGGCTTCCTGTTCTATGTACTGGATAAGATCTTTGGGCCACTCAGCCTGGTCTACGGGCTGCCTCCTTTCCTCGGCGCTATTTTACCGAGTGCCGCGTTCTTTATTATCAGCTTCTATTTACTGATTAAACGGCGCTAAAGGCTGCCTGAAAAAAGGGGTTCACTTGTGCGGTGAACCCCTTTTTTATGGTTCATCGCACCTTAGCGTGAATTAATAGAAAACGGCGGTAAAAGTGGTTAGTTTTGTATTCGCCAAAACACTAA
>NZ_JAERJS010000057.1:0-7732 GCF_018257525.1 Tatumella sp. JGM130
TGTTTTGGCGAATACAAAACTAACCACTTTTACCGCCGTTTTCTATTAATTCACGCTAAGGTGCGATGAACCTGATTCTTGGGTAACAGACCTGAAAAATCTCCCCTGGCCCCAGTACGGCACCATCCCACATCACGATGTCGGGTTTGGAACACAACGCCCCCCGGACTATCAACTCCGTCATCAGGTGCTTCAGGCTAAGATCACGCACATAATCATAGTGTCTGATATCAAACCATGAGAGATCCTCAGGTGTAACAGTGAAATTCTTCCGGCAGCGTGCCTGATGTAATAACTGCTGGTAATAGCAGTTCCGACGGGTACGCGCCTGCGCTGGTTGTTTCGATTTTCCGGTCTTCTGCATCTTTTCTCCTTTATATCCTTGACTGCCCCCCGTCAGTAAGAGTATTGCAGACCACTGGAATGAATCTTATCAGTGTAATTTCTTATGTCTGTTAGCTAATTCTGCTTTATTTAGCGGATTTAGCTGCTTTGTGGCTCCTGTTATCCTTTAGAAACCACATACGGAGCAGTCCGTATATTCAGCGAATATACTGACGCCAGCCATAAGGCGAAATCAGTACAGTGTTATGTGCAGTCCAGATATCAATTCGCTGAAGTTGGTACAGGTGCTGCAATGCTGGCTGAAGGCGTCCGGGCTGACGGAGTCTGTTAGGAACCCTTGGGCTGACCCAGCTCCGCTTTAAAGGCTGGCCGTTATAATCAATAAAACGCTCATGCAACCATTCCCATAACAACTCTGCATCCTGGATAAATTGTGGTTCTTCCGGCACTGGCCCCAGCAAAGTCAGTGCTTCATTCAGGTACCATTGGCTGATTTTTTGTGCATCCATGAGGGTGGATTCAGGGATATCTCCTTCAGCACCACTGAAATAGTGGAACAGGGCTGCCAGGCGCGCCACTTTATTTCCTTCCTTAGAGGCAAAATCCTTCAGGTGACAATATGTTCCTCCCTCAGCCATCTCGCGTTCAAAATATTCACAGATATCCATCCAGCGCATAGCTGCTTCCGGTGTAAAAGTGAGAGCCTTACGCCGTACATGATCTTTATTGTTAATTTTTTGGCCATACATTTCCAGTAACTGTCGGAGACGAAGATGGTAGGGGGCTAACTGTTCCTGATAATTCTCCAGCACAGGTCCTGTCCTTGAACCAATCGTACTTTGGGGCCGACAAAAAAAGAATCTGGCCAGAAAACCGCTACCCCGGGCCTGCTCCTGTGACCGTTTGAAATACTTTCGTAAGGGGGCATCCTGTACCATCAGACTCGCAGTAAGTCTGGCATCGTGAACAGTAAAGCTTTCGGAAGTCCGCCGTGATACGGTAAACGGTGAGCCATCCCACAGATCATTCAGCATGCCCAGGTTCTGTATAGCTTTTCCCCCCAGAATAATATCACCCTCTGCGGAATGCAGTGCCATTGAGCCTCCGCCTTTGTGTAACTGATACTGCAATGCCGCCGGAGTGATATCGCTGCTCAGTAACTGTACCCGTGACGGCTCCCGGGGACGGTCTTCCTGGTGGTCCCTGATGAGTTCTTTTACTTCCTCCCGGGGTTGTTTATTTTTGGTTTTTTTATTTAATACATTTTTCAGTGCTTTCAGCTCTTCTTCCCATATATCACGTTCAGTCTCATAATCCTGCATACTGTCATTGTACCGGGCCTCGATTTCACGCTCGTACTCATGTAACGACATCATAAAAAGTTTATCTACAGTCGATTTACGTTCTCCTGATTCCGCCACAGTACAAAAGTTACATGATACCGGTAACGTCACCCCCTCTGTGGGGCTGACATTCGTCATTCCCTGACATAGCAGAGAAACCGGCGTCATAGCCGACGCAAAAATCAGTGCTGTCGGCGCTTTTGTTTTACTGGCTGCACCCATAATGGCATGACGGATAATGTCCGGTACGCAGTCCAGAGGGAAAGATGAATCTCCGTTCAATGAACCTGATGTATATATGCGACTCACAGAGCCTCCTTATTTTTTAATAAAAGAAACGATGAAAGGACATTGAACGCATGAATATTATTTTTTACAACCATTCCTCTCGGTATGTTTTTCGTCATTGACTCTGGTATTTTCCGGTATATCCCGGTGGAATTTAAAAAGCCAGGTGAAATTAAATTTCCACGTCATTACCTTCCGGATTAGTGTTGGAATGGAAATGGTTTTTTATTAATCATTCATTTTGATTGATATCTTTAATTTGTGTGGTTTTCATGAAAAATTCAGATATATATCATTTTGTTGAATAAAGGTTACTGAGTACCCGTGAACTCCTCCAGTGGTTATTCTCTGATGCCGGAAATAAAGACCCTTTTTAGGAATGATCCGCTTTGACACAACCTCACAGTGTGTCGTTGCCAATGTCCAATAATTGTTCGATTCTGACGACATATCCTCGTAACAGCTTCCCTTACAGTGTGGCTTTTCCACCACACTGACTGAGGATGCACAATGGCTGTCTATCGTAACGATCCTGATTTAAATCTGCTGGGCCAGTGCAGCAATGAAGAGCTGCAATTGCTGGTTTCCATCCTGACTACTGACCCGCGTGATGGTGATACCCGCTGGACTGAAAGTCTGACGGGGACTTCTGAGTACCGTGTTCTGGCACCTCAGCACCGCCTTTACTGGCAGCTGATAGCGGCTGAACTTCAGCGCTATGGCGCAAATACCCTGATGAGTCTGGCCCGGCTGGGGCAGGGAGTCGTATACCGGGAAATTCTCGAAGATGTCTGCGACAAACTCGACGTGAACTACAATCTGAAAAGTACGACTGAAACCATTGAGCTTTCCCTGTTGATGAAGGTGCTGGAGAAGAGTCTGGATCAGATGACACCGGAAAATCTGGCGGCTTTTTCCCGCACTATGCAACTTGAGCTGACCAATCCCACACCTCAGCTCATCATCATGGCAGTACAGGCAGCGATACGGACGTCTTCTCTGGCGGCACTGGAAATTGCAACCGTAATGTCTGCAAGCGTGATCACTTCTCTGGGGGGCATTGCGACCTGGGGCACTGTGGTGGTGGCATCACGTGCACTGTCTGTCATCGCCGGTCCTGTTGCGATGGTACTCAGTTCAGCCTGGATGATTTCCGATATTACCGGTCCGGCTTACCGGGTCACCATACCAGCCTGCATTATCGTGGCCTGGCTGCGTCAGCAACATATTTCCCGTTAATTTACTTTTCGCCATTTCTGGCGGGTCTGCCTATTTTCTGCAGGGAGCATGTATTATGCCTGAACAGGAACACCGCTATGACCGGTTAGCCAGCCGTCTGGCGATGCTTGTCAGTCGTCTTTTTATGGGTGAATCACTTTGCGTCAGTCAGCTGGCACAGGAGTTTGGTGTTTCTGAGCGCACGGTACAACGCGACCTGCGTGAGCGACTGCGTTATCTTGATACGGAATATATCAACGGTCACGTTAGCCTTCGTGATGCACGGGGTCCCTTCCGGACCCACAGTGATATTCTTCGTTTCGCCCGGATAACCAGCGTGGCACATTATTTTCCGGCCCTTGATCCTAAGCTGCTTTCCGTACTCCTCGATAATGGTCAGGATTCTCCCTGTATTATCTGGAGTGATCCGCCACGGGAGACGCCTGCGTTGTTTGGCGGTTTTCAGGTCATTGTTCAGGCCATTATCCGTAACCGGCTATACACTTTCTTTATCAGGAGCGTCCACAGACAGCTATCGCACCTTACAGACTGATATGTCAGGGCGGAGAATGGTACCTGACCGCTGTCTCAAAAGAGCGAATTCAGGTATTTACTCTGTCAGACATTACCGATGTGGTGATGACTGTCAGCCATTTTGTCCGGAAAAGGCATATCGATCGCATATTACAGGAACCGAAGTTTATGCGTGCGCTGCCTCATTTTAATTACATCAGCGGAATTCTTAATAAATAAGGTTATTTATCCAGGTGATATATAAAGAAGTCATACCTGTCAGTCCACTTACCTGTATCCAAAAACTAATTTTTCAATATAAAGGAGCATAAAATGAAAATGCATCAATCGGCAATATTTCTTCTTGTTATCTCTGCCCTGACAGGGTGCGGGGATAACTTTTCGTGTGATAACGAAGAAGCATTAAAATCAGTCAATGATATTATCGTGAATAATGCGCTGAATGAGCGCGATTTCAGAATGTTCCGTCCATACAGTCAGTCAGGCCTGACAGGCAGGTCAGTCACCATGACCCGGGACAACCCTGTTGCTATTGACAGTAATCCGAACGTTAAATCATTAACCTGCGAGGTACATTTTACCGCTACGTTATCGGGTGAAGAAAACAGTCATTTAAAACAGCGGACTGATGATATTACTCACCGGGCAGAGAAAGAATCCGGTTATGAGAGTCATAAAGGATTTATTGCTAATGTGAATAAAGCCGCGATTGATATGGCAAAAAACAGGCAGGTCACAGGCACGATAGAATATACGCTCTATCAGGCAAAGGGAAAGGTGGTGACGGAAGTCAGTGACACGCCGGAAGCCGGTCAGGCCATACACCTCATTGGCGACAGGTTATTACGTCCAATGGCAAGGGTGTATGCTGCTCAGAGGGGCGATTTACCGTTAGATGATTTTTATTCCATCGATATTATGTCGATGTTTCGTGCACCATAAATCAGGGGTAAACCATGAAAATATTATCATCAGTGGTACTTAGCGCTGCGCTGATGAGTACTGTCGTACCCGCTGTTTATGCCGTTCCCGATATCTGGCACCCCGGCTTTGGCATGGGGGTCTCTGAGTACATTATTACCGACTCACAGGGCACTGAGTTCAATATCAGCTGTACCAGCAATCCCGATGATACGCAGGTGCTGCAACACAGTGTGCTAGTCACCCTGGCGGGTGGCAGAATACTGAGCTCACATGATGACAATACCCAGATCACTCTGGTGACCGGTGATGAACAGTATGCGATTCCTCCGTCTCTGGGGTGGCGTAACGGGGATAATGCCTGGGTGTCATTTATTGATGCTGTCAGAAAATCGACATCCTTTGGCGTCTGGATCAACAATAAAAAGGTCGCCAGTTTCACTCCCTCAGTCAGTAATGTGCATAAGGTGCTTGCTGATATGCCAGCCTGTAAGACCCTGACTGCGGAATAGCGTCAGCGCCACAGTCCCTCACAGAATCCGTTTCACCTGAAACGGATGACTTCACATCTCCCCTGGTTTCCATTTTGCATGTCACCTGTTGGTGGCACTGAGGCTTTCCTATGTCTTTTTTAAAAATGCTGCTCACGGCCTTAGGTCAGGTACTGAACTGGTGCGGAGCGCATCAGGCCAGACAGTTTATTGAAATTTGTCTTCGCCGGGCCGGTTATGATGACCGTTTTATTGATGTAGCCAGAGAAGCGGTTACGTTGCTGATCACTGAACTGATAATGGTTCTGACGGCCCGGATTCTGCAAATCCTCGACAGATTCTGATGTCGTTAAATGTTATTACGACTGACTGACCCCGCCTGTGGCCCCTGTCTCCTGACGGAACAGGGGTTTTTTACTTCTATGCCGATTCTCTTAATTCAAAGGTAATAAAAATGAAACTAGCCAGCCGTTTCGGATCCGCCAATATCATTCGTCGTGATCGTCCCTTAACTCATGAGGAGTTATATCGCACTGTTCCCAGTGCTTTCAGTCAGGAGAAACATGATTCCCGCAGTGAGCGTTATACCTATATCCCCACCATTACGTTGCTTGAGAGTTTACAGAAAGAAGGTTTTCAGCCGTTCTTTGCCTGCCAGACCCGGGTGCGTGATGCAGGTCGTCGCGAACACACCAAACATATGCTTCGGCTGCGCCGTGAAGGTCAGATAGCCGGTAAGCAGGTACCTGAAATTATTTTACTTAACAGCCATGACGGCTCATCAAGTTATCAGATGCTGCCGGGGTTATTCAGATTTGTCTGCCAGAATGGGTTGATTTGCGGCCAGACCTTCGGTGAGGTCCGTGTCCCCCATAAAGGGGATGTGGTGGATAAAGTGATTGAAGGAGCGTATGAAGTGCTGGGACTGTTTGACCGCATGGATGAGCAGCGTGATGCGATGCAGGCATTACTGTTACCCCCACCAGCACAACAGGCATTAGCGCATGCTGCATTAACCTACCGGTTTGGAGAGGAGCACCAGCCGGTCACACCTGAGCAAATTCTGATGCCTCGTCGTTATGAAGATAATACCCCTGACTTATGGACCACTTATCAGCGGATACAGGAGAACCTGATTAAAGGAGGATTATCCGGTCGTAACGCCAAAGGGAAACGCAGTCATACCCGGGCCGTTAACGGTATTGACGGCGATGTGAAACTTAACCGGGCTTTGTGGGTAATGGCAGAAAACATGCTGCAGTTAGCTTCTTAATACGGGAGATTTTTCTATGCATTATCTCAGTGAGTCTTCCGGGGCTTTCACTCTTCCCCCCAATGAGCAGCGATCTGTCAAACGGGCACTGACTATCCTGGATAAGTATCTGCGTGAGCCCGGTATTATCTTTACCTCCCCCCCGGGAGAGTCAGAGACTGGTTGCGCCTGAAAATGGCCGGGCTGGAGCGGGAGGAGTTTATGGTGCTTTATCTCAGTCAGCAGAATCAGCTGACAGGCTATGAAACACTGTTTACCGGGACCATCAGCAGTACCCAGGTGCATCCCCGGGAAGTGGTCAAACAGGCTCTGAAGCACAATGCCGCAGCGGTCATTCTTGCGCATAACCACCCGTCAGGTGCGACAGAAATCAGCCAGCCGGATAAACACATCACTCAGCGGATAGTGAAAGCGTTAGCTCTGGTGGAGATACGGGTATTAGACCATTTGATTGTCGGAAATGAAGTGGTTTCTTTTGCTGAGCAGGGTTTGCTGTAACGGAGATTTTCATGCCATTAACCTTACCCCATGAATGGGGGCTACAAAACGATATTACCCCACGGTTTGGCGCAAGACTGGTTCAGGAGGGCAACCGTCTGTATTACCTGGCTGACAGGGCTGGTTTGACGGGAAGCTTAAGGCCAGAGCAGCGACAGAGCCTGGAACATACTTTCCCTCTGTTTATAGCGCAGTTAGAAAATATGCTGCGTTCCGGTGAGCTAAATCCACAGCAGCAACATCAGGTGACCATTCAGCTTACGGGGTTAACCTGTATCGCTGATACCCGTGGTAGCTGCGGCTATGTTTACCTTTCTGTTTATCCTGCGCCGTAACACCTTCTGTCTTATTCTTTTCTAAGGATTCTACCCATGCTCATTTCATCTGTACCGGCCTCGGTGCCGGTTTCGTCACGCCTGTCACCCGTACAGGTCTGGCATCAGCTGTTAACATATCTGCTGGAGCACCATTACGGCCTGACGCTTAACGACACGCCATTTCATGAGGACGCAGTCATTGAGGAACATATCGACGCGGGAATCATGCTTGCCGATGCGGTGAATTTTCTTGTGGAACGTTATGAACTGGTACGCATCGACCGTACAGGGTTTAGCTGGCAGGAACAGACTCCGTACCTCACCGCAACTGACATTCTCCGAGCCAGACGAGCTACCGGATTAATAAATACCTGAATTCTTCGGGCGTCATTCCTGATTTTTACCTCAGATCTTCTTACCCTTTTTATTGGTTCATCGCACCTTAGCGTGAATTAATAGAAAACGGCGGTAAAAGTGGTTAGTTTTGTATTCGCCAAAACACTA